>JBILDG010000028.1:0-12678 GCA_044352715.1 Chthoniobacterales bacterium
CGCTCGGATTGTTCGGCGCAACGTTGATCCGGCGCCTCAGACGCAGATAAGCGGGATTCTAGCCAGCCGCGACAAAATTATCATCGTCATCGGGTTCTTTGGACTATAACATGGAATTTAGGCATTATGTCCATCTGTTGGCGGGGGTGGCGATTCTCCAGCCCCTCCTCCTGAGGGCGTCGGTGGTTTTGGATTTGCAGGGCGCCAATTTTGACGGCACCGTCTGGACGGACTCCTCCCCAAGCGGGAACAATGCGGAAGCCATCCATGGCAGCGTCAATATCGTAAAAACCCCGGGGGGACAGCCGGCGCTGGATTTTGCGAACACCAAGGGCTACCTCGAGCTCTTCAATCCGCTCACTGCCCCGGCTTTCACATACTCCCCGGGTTTCACCATTTTCTTCGTGGGTCAGTTGCCCGCCGACATCGAGCTGACCAAGCCCATCCAGCCCATTTTGGGAGGCTCGGAGGAAGCCACCATGTCCTATACCCTCGGTCCCCTGGAGGAAGGCAAGAGCGAGGTGCACCAAGCCATCGGCAAGGAACGGGTGGATGCCGTCGGCATCGGCGGGCATGTCGAGTGCCGGGAATGGCATGTCCTAGCCGTGACATATGACGGCCAGGAATATCGGCTGTATGTCGATGGAAATTTAAAGTCCAGCGGCGACAAAGCCCTCACCTTCGACGCTCCGCTCAGGACTTACATCGGTTACAACGCCAGCGATGGAGGCGTTTTCTTCAACGGAAAAATCGCGGCTCTCGTGGTGCACGATCAAGCCCTGCCCGAGGAGGACATCGCCTATGGCTCGTTTGAATTGATCAACCGCTATATCTCCAATTGAATGGTTCGCTTTCTGCCCTGCGGGCGCTTGTCTATGCCGGTTCGCTGGCCCTCCTCTCCCATCCTGCCCTTGCGGATGCCAGGATCTCGCGAAACTTTGCCGCCACGACCTCCCTGCCGGACGAAGTGCTCCTAGAGGGTGCTCCCGGCGGTCAGGAATATCTGTGGCGAATCGCCCGCCACGCGACCGTGACGCTAGAAAATGTGGTCTGCCTCGAGACCGATGCGGGTGAGGCCGGCCCGGTGACATTGCAGATTTCCGGTGGAGGCGCGATAGTAGCCATGCGCCGTATCCGCTTCGGCCACTCTGCCGGCATTGCCGGCCCGGGTCATTTGGTGATTTCCAAGGGATCCTCCGTGGTGATCGAGGATGGGTTTCAACTTGCGGAAAGCTCTGGGTCGATTGACCTCCAGGATTTCGACAGCGCGTTGCTTTTGAGTGAGCACCTCGCCATTACCCTTGATGAGGAACGCAGCGTTCTGAAGTTTCCCCGCCGGCACGGCGGCCATGGGGATGTTCTGCCGGTCACGATCAATGGCCGGCCCGTCCGGCTCTCAGGAGAAGGTCAAAACGCGAGCTTTGTCACGGTTGTGCGTCATGGACAGATCTTCGACGAACTCAAGGTACGCGAGGGAGATCCCCCCCCACGATGAAGAATTCGCCGCCTCCCGCCTAAAGATTTTCATGAAAAACGTGTGCATCCACCTCCTGCCGCTCGTCGCGTGTGCCCAATGCCTCTTTGGCGGCCAGGCGCGCACACTCGTGTTTCAAGGATGGCCCGGAGCCATTGAACTCTTCAACGGAAGCCTGTCTGTAGTGGTGGTTCCTCAGATTGGGAAGATCATGAACATCAGTGCGACCGGAAAGGAAAACATCGTCTGGAACAATCCGTCCCTTTCCGGACTGTCGTTGCAGGACGCCGCGGCTCGCGAGCCCGTTTGGGGCTGGGCCAATTTTGGGGGAGACCGATTCTGGGTCGTCCAACAGTCCGACAATGCCCAGGTGAGCGGAGGAAAACCATGGCCTCCCGACGAGGTTTTCGATGGCGAGGCCTGGAACTGCCAGCTGTCGGAAGACGGCTCCTTGGTTCTCGAGAGCGGCGCAAGCCCGCAGTCCGGGGTCAAGGCTTGGCGGAAGATGGCGTTCGGACCGGACCCGAATCTTCTGCTCATCCGCCAGAAAATCACGGCCGTGGGCAAGCCCGGCCTGCGCCCGCTGAACCTTATCCAGAATGTCACGACGTTGCGGAAGCCGGACATGGTGATTTTCAAGATGCCGCGGGAAACCCACTTTCCGACCAACCCGCGGGCCGGAGCGGAGAGCCCTTTTCCCCGGGGCGTCGGCCCGCTTTCCTTTCCCAAGGGAAAGGAATTCGAAAAGTTTTTCGCTTCCGAAGGCGGCTACGGCTTCCTGTCCCAGCCGGAGAAGGGCTTCACCGGGAAGATCTATCTGGACTTGCGCACCGGCTGGCTCGCCGCCGTTTACGGAAATCAGGTGTATTTGCAAATTTTCCGCTACGTGCCCGGGGCCTACTATCCGGACGGCGGCTGCTCCGCCGAGGTTTACGTGTCGGACTATTTTGAGATCGAGGTTCTCTCGCCTGCGGATGTCTTGGACGAGGGAGAATCGATCGATTTCGACATCGGTTGGGCCACGCACGAAATAGCCGTCCAAGGCAAAACCAGGACGGAAATCGCGGCGCAATGCGAGGAGCTTGCCCAAGGTTTCCTCAAGCTGGCACGCTTCTGAGGTATCGAATATGCACGCCTTGTCCGGTTCCCATCCCGATCGGCGGAGTTTGGCCTTCAAACACCTTCTGCTCGGTCTTGCGCTGCTTGGCCTGCTCGGTCCGGGGCCGGAACTTTCCACCGCCGCAGAGGCCGGTTCTTCCGGTGTGGTCTTGGCCGGTGATTTCGAAGACACGCTCGAGTTCAAGGACGGGCAGGGCCGGATTTTGGGTGCGGGAACAGCACAGGTCGGCGGCAAAACCCGTGAATTTGTGCCGGGGGTCGAAGGTTCCGCCCTGAAAATTTATGGCAACCATGGGTTGGCCATCCCTCCGCATGTTTTGCCGCCTGGTGCCGGCACGCTCTCGTTTTGGCTGAAGCGCACGCCTGCGGCCACCGCGGGGAACGTGCGGCCCGCCTCCGCCCAAGGGACCTGCAGGTGGCAGGCGCGGTCCCCCGGCGGCAGCACGTTGTTGGGAAACGTTTTAACCGGCCGAGTCCTTGAACGCCGATCGTTTCAATCGCCCTATTCTCTCCAGCAATGAAAGCGCCCAACATCCCTTCTTGGCTGCGGAACGCCGTTTTCTACCAGGTGTACCCGCAGTCCTTCGCGGACTCGAACGGCGACGGGATCGGCGATTTGCCCGGCCTAATCGGCAAGCTCGATTATATCAGGAGCCTCGGCGCCACCGCGATCTGGCTCAATCCGATGTTCGAATCCCCGTTTCGTGATGCCGGGTACGACATCTCGGATTTCCGAAAGGTCGCCCCGCGCTACGGGACGAACGCCGACGCCGTGCGCCTGTTCAAGGAAGCGCACCGGCGCGGGATGAAAGTCGTGCTCGACCTCGTGGCCGGTCATACTTCGGACCGGCACCCGTGGTTTCGCGAGGCTATTAGAAACCGGGAAAGCCCCTACCGCGGCCACTATATCTTCACGGGGCGCGAATCGCAGAAACCGCCCTTTGGGGAGACGGTTCCGGCGACGCCCCGAGGCGAGCATTACGTGGCGAACTTCTTGCCGTTTCAGCCGGCGTTGAACTTCGGTTACTTGAACCCTGATCCGAAAAAGCCGTGGCAAGTGCCGCCGGAACACCCGGACTGTCTGGCCGTCCGATGCGAACTCCGCGACATCATGAAGTATTGGCTCGATCTCGGGTGCGACGGGTTCCGTGTCGATATGGCCTCCTCGCTGATCAAAGAGGATGCCGGGGCCGTGGCGCTGCAGCGCTTGTGGCAAGGGTTCCGCGCCTGGTTCGACAGGGATTATCCCGAAGCGGCGTTGATCTCCGAATGGAGCCATCCGATCCAGGCGATCGGAGCGGGGTTTCATATCGATTTCCTGATCCACTTCGGCGAGAAGGCATATCTGTATCTATTCGGGCCCGGGAACGAGCTGAACGGGGAGGGGAGAATCCCGCATGTCTTTTTCGAGAAAGCGGGAGAAGGGGATGTTCGGCTCTTCCTCGATCCGTACCTAAAGCATTACGAGGCCACTCGCGGGACAGGCTACATCGCGCTACCCACCGGCAATCATGATTTTCAACGGCCCCGGCGCGGCCGCGATTTTGCGGATCTCAAGGTTGCGTACACTTTTTTGCTCACCATGCCGGGGGTTCCATTCTTATACTATGGCGACGAGATCGGGATGCGGAACCTCGACGGGTTGCGGGAAAAGGAAGGATCAATGTGGCGG
Organism: Chthoniobacterales bacterium; assembly: GCA_044352715.1. GTDB lineage: Bacteria > Verrucomicrobiota > Verrucomicrobiia > Chthoniobacterales > JACTMZ01 > JACTMZ01. Next base: position 4,266 of record JBILDG010000028.1, read on the forward strand.
ACCGGCAACCGGACGCCGATGCAGTGGGACAACCGCCTGCCGAACCTCGGGTTTTCGACCGCCCCTGCCCACGAGCTATATCTTCCGGTCGATCCTGCTCCGGATGCGCCGACCGTGGCGGCCCAAGAAAGCGACCGGGATTCGCTGTTAAACTTCTCTCGAAGCCTGATCGCGCTGCGGAAAAAGACGCCGGCACTCGGGAATGATGGGGATTTTCATCCGCTCTATGCCGATCCGGCTTCGAGCTTGTTTGTTTTCTGTCGCTCGCATGCCGGGAAAATGTTTGCGGTTGCCGTCAACTCCGGCAAGGTCCCGCGCGAGGCGAATATTCCGCAACTCTCGGGCGCCAGATGCGTCTTTGGCGGAGGGGCTTCGCTCCGGGGCACGAGGTTGGCCGTCGCAGGCGTGAGCGCGTCGGTGTGGCGACTCGCGTGAAAGCCTCCGTGGTTGACTTCAACTGGTGATTTGATTTCATGACTCCACGTTTTGGTTCCCTCACATGGGACTTTCGCCCCATTTGCAACACGCCGATGCTGGGCGCACACAAGCGGGACGCAGGCGATGGCAGGTAGCAGCGCCCGATCAGCAACGTCCGCAGGACTGAAAATGAACAGCAGCTACCCGAACGTCATCTATATCCTGGGCGACGACCACCGCGCAGAGCAACTGGGCTCCAGAGGTCATCCCCTACTGCAGACACCAAATCTCGACAAGTTATCAAGACAGGACGTGCAGTTCACCAACGCTTTCTGCACCAGCCCGGCCTGCACACCGAGCCGAACTTGCCATTATACCGGTCAGTGGGAACGGAAACACGGCATCAACTTCAACAGCGGCTCAAGTCTCTCGCCGGAAGCGTGGGCCCGGAGCTTTCCCATGCGACTCAAGGAAGCAGGATACTCCTGGGATGGGTTGGTAAAAACCATGTCCCTGCCGTTGGCGGCAAATGCGGCTATGACAGCGGCTACTTTGAAACGGTCTTCGACTACTGGTACGGCAACCACGGGCACAGTGGCTTTTACCCGAAAGAGCAGTGCAGTGGCGGAGAATCTACCGGAATGCTCGCCTTGATACGCAGGTAGAGGTCTTCGAAGAAGGTGTGATGAATTTCCTCGAACCCCAGCGGAAGTTTCTCGAAAACTGCAGCAACCCATTGCCTGCGCGCCGGCAGGAGCAACCCTTCTGCTTGTGCGTGACGTTCAATTTGCCTCATTCCTGTGGTGCCGGCAACATGGAGATGCGACCCACCGACGATGATCTGTACATCACCCGCTATCGCGAGCGCTTTGACGCAGTCCCTCTTCCCGAGACCTACATGTCCTGGGAGGAGGCGCCCCCTCGCATTCCGCGGGAGGTCTACAATGGAGTCTACATCCCCTCCTACAATTATGTGCGCGAGCCCCATTCCTTACGCGAACGACGAATTCGAGAGTACCAAAACATTTCCGGTATTGACCGGTTCCTTGGGAATATGCGCGCGAAACTTGAGAACCTCGGTTTAGCTGGGAATACCATCATTGTCTTCTCCACCGACCATGGAATCCACCACGGTGAGCATGGCTTGGGAGGCAAATGCTTTCTCTACGAAGAGGACATTCGCATTCCCATGATCGTCTACGACCCGCGCCGCAAAGAGAAAGACGTCCCGCATACCCGTGAAGAAATGGTAGCTGTACCCGACCTGGCCCCCACAATTTATGGAACTGTGCGGTTTTGATGTGCCAGACACCATGCAGGGAACCAGCCTGAGACCTCTGTTGGAGGGAAAGGAACCGGAGTGGCGCAGTGAGTTGTTTACGGAACAACTCATGGACATTCAGAATTATCCGAGAAGTGAAAGCGTGCGCACAAGAGACTGGAAGTATATTCGCTATTTCGCAAGGACCGAGGATCCCAAACAGATGGGAATGAAGTTTAGGGGCGCACTCGATGACTATACGACCTGCCTGACTTCAACAGTCACATGCGAAAAGCCGGTTTATGAGGAACTCTTCTGTCTGGCGGAAGACCCTGGCGAGACAACCAATCTTGCCGAAGACGTGACTCACGCCGATCGGCTTGGAGCCCTGCGCAACCGCCTCAGCGAACTGGCAAGAGAAGCCAGAGGGGACGATGCCTCTCCCATGACAATTCCCTTCCAAGCATAAAGGATCCCGCAAGGCCGTAGTGCAGAGGAGGTTTTTTTGACTGCTCCCCTGGTTGAACAAGCCCGCTGGAGGCAGGGAGATTATGCTTGTCGTCGCTTAAAAACACTTTAAATTGTTGCTTGTCATAATAATAGTAAGCGTCACATGAAGCACCCCCTTGACGGCGCGCCGGTGGAGCTGTCGTAGGTGTCGTAGACGCGATGAACGACGTCTATGGTCAGGCGGCGCAGGCCACGGGTGTCTGGCGGTTTTTGAGCCAGTTGTCCGGGGTGAGTTGGGCGACGGTTTTGTTGGTGTGGTGGGGGATCTGGGTCAGCACGTCCTTGAGGTAGTCGAAGGGATTGATGCCTAGGCGGCGGCAGGCTTGGACGATGGTGAAGAGGATGGCGCCGCGCTGGCCGCATTCGGCATGGCCGATGAAGAGCCAGTTCTTCTTGCCCACGGCGGTGGGACGGATGGCGTTTTGCCTCGCTGCGCTCGCCCTGCGGGCTGCCTTCGGCAGGCTATCTCCGCTGCGCTCCGGTTCCACTTGGTTGGTGTCGATTTCCAGACGGCCTTCGTGGAGGTAGCCGCCGAGCAGATCCCACTGGCCAAAGGCGTAGTCGATGGCTTGTCCCATGGAACTGGCTGGCAAATGGGCCCCGGAGGTTTTCCACGCGTGGAGCACGCGGTGCAGGCGCGCCAAGATGGGCGCGGCTTGGCTGGCGCGGTGCGCGGCCCGCAGTTCGGGGCCGGCGCCTGAGTCCCGCAGCTGTTGTTCCAAGTGATAGAGGTGGCCGATCTGGCGCAGGATCCAAGTGGCCCGCAGCGGCACGTGTGGCCGCGCCTCGTAAAAGCGCCGGCGCACATGGGCCCAGCAGCCGACCAGTTCGAAGATGTTGCTTGTCCCGGGCGAAACTCGGGTAGGCGGCATAGCCGTCGCACTGCACCTTGCCGCGGAAGTCAGCACTGAGAACGTTGGTCAGGCAGGCTGCGGCGCGGCTGGTCTCCCAGTGGTAGAAGGTGTCGCCGCCCGGAGCGTGGGTTGTCCACAGATAGCCGAGTTTGGTTTTACCTCCGCCGGGATCAAGGTAACGGATCGGGGTCTCATCAACTTGCACGTAACCCTCGGCCATGACCTGGGTGCGGATCAGTTCATAGATCGGCCGCAACCAATCGGCGGCCACTCCCACCCATCGCGCCAAGCTGGCACGCGGCAACTGGACTTGGTGACGGCGCCGGAAGATGTCCTCTTGGCGGTGAAGGGGCAGGTGGTCGACGTATTTGCCCACGATGACCGCAGCCAACAGGCCCGGTGCAGCCATACAGCGTTCCTGCAACGTCTCGGGCAAGGGTGAGAGGAACGGCGGCTGCTGGCGCTTTTGACGGTGGACATACTTGCGGCGGATCAAGCGCCGCAGCAAAAACCGCGCGGGTTCATAATCGAGCTGTTCGCTGACCTCCGCGCCGATCAGGCGGTAGTGCTCCGGGGCGGCTTGCACCTCGGCCGGCTCGAGGACTTCTTCCACCACCGGCAGATCCTGCGGCCAGCGTTCGTGCCGTGCGCGGCGCGGCTTGCTAACGGCGGCTTTGGGCGGATCGGCCTCCTGCAGCGAGGAGGCCCCGGCTTTTCCCTCCGCGGCTCCGGGCAACTCGAGCAAAAGCAACTGCAACTGGGCGGGATCGAGCTTCTCGTTGCTGGTGCCGAACAAGCGCCGCACCAGCCCGTCGACCTTCTGCTCCATCAAGCGCAGATGTTGCTCGAGGTAGGCGATGCGCTCATCACGCTTGGCGATCTCGGCCAAAAGTTGCTGGCGGCTCAGGGCTCCACACTTGTCATAAAGAGCACATCGCATGCCAAGTTGAACACTCACGCGCCTGTGGTTTTTTCCTCCCGCTCATACCACGGCCGCAACTTGGCCCCGCGCAAATCCACCCCGTCGGTCAACAGGGCCAACGCCTCCGGCCGCAACCGCAGCTTCTTCTTGCCCTCCGTGTCCCGCGGCCACGAAAAGGTTCCCGCCTCCAAGCGCTTGCTCAAGAGCCACAGCCCCGTGCCGTCAAAGTAGAGCATCTTCAAACGCGTCCGGCGCCGGTTGCCGAAGACAAAGAGCGCCCCGCTCTGCACCTGCTCTTTCATCTCCGTGCCGACCAACCCCGCCAACCCCTCGAACCCCTTGCGCATGTCGCAGGGTTCCAAGGCCACGAAGACCCGCACCGATCCGGAAAAACTCAGCACCGCTCCACCCCCATCGCCCGCAACATCTGCCCGGCCCACAATGCCTGCTCGGCACTGCTCACTTCCAGCCACACCGCTGCACCGATTTGCACACGCAGCGCGCCGGTCGTCGGCGTCACTTCATGCCCGGCCACCGCTTCCACCCAATGCACCGGCGACGACGTGGCCAGGCTCGCCGATGTCCGGTCCTTGCGCCGCTGCTGGATCCATGAGGATAACGTCGGATACTTCACCCCGACCAAGGCCGCAAACGCCGCCCCGCTCATTCCGCTGCGCTCATACTCGTCGAGGATCCGCTCGCGCTTCTCCCGCGGTGTCCTCACCCGGCCCAACGTATCCTGAACCAAGATTTCTGCCGTCGTTGTCGTATCCGTCATGCCCGCAGCCTATGACGACTACGACTGCTACGATAGGGGGTGCTTGGTGTGACGCTTACGCAATACCCTTCTGCCCGCCATGCGTATCGCCGAGGTGACGACTGTCAGCCCCGGAAATGAGCGGGCTTTGAATGGTTGCGGCTGAGATTCTCGGAGCTTCAAAAAATTTTGGCTACTAACATTGACAGTGTAATTTTAAAGTGTATTCTTCTGTCCAATGTTGAAAAGTGCCGCAAGTTATCATCCAAATCCGCGGGCCTTCGATTTTGGCCGCGCGTGCCTTGGTCTATTGGCGCTCGGTGTCTTCGGCGCGGGCCTGCAGCGGTCGAGTGCTGCCGAGTCGGCGCCTCCCGGCGTGGTCTTGTCCGGAGATTTCGAGAACACGCTGGTTTTACAGGATGCAAAAGCCCGGCCGCTGGAGGGGGCTGCCTTGCAGACCGGGGTTGGCACTCGAGAATTTGTGGCGGGAGTGGAAGGGTCTGCGCTGAAAATTTATGGCAACCACGGACTGGCCATTCCCGCCAACGTGCTCAAGCCCGAGGTCGGCACGCTCTCGTTTTGGTTGAAGCGCACACCGGCGAAAACCGGAGGCTCGCCGGCCGTGATCCTTTCGCCGCTCATCCAATTCACGGCGGAAGACCTGATTTGCCAGGCCAACTTTGGAAAGGATGTCTCCTGTGCGCTGCCCTATTCGCAGCACTCGGAGGACAGCTGGCATCATCTTGCCCTCACGTGGCAGCAGGGCGGGGAAATCGCCTTCTACCTGGACGGCAAAATCCAAGGCCCAAACGCCGTGCAGAAGGCTCCGGCCCGATTGGAGTGGGACCCCAACCAACTCGTCTTCACCTGCGGACCGGGCCACGATCAAAACCAGATCGCCATCGACAAATTGCGTGGCTACGACCGTGCCCTCACGGCGGACGAGATTGCCGGGATAGTCCGAGCCGATGCTCCGCTGGAACTCGATTTCGAAAACCTCGCCCCTGCTCGACGCGTTGTGGTGGGTCCGGCTGGAGGCGAGGTGGCGGTGACCTTTCCCGCCAAATCGTTGAGCCCGGTTTCGGAGACGATTCACCTGGAAACCCTCGACGCTAGCCAAAAGGTCATTTGGGAGGAGAAAATCGAACTCGCCAGCGGAGGGAAATCCCAGGACCTGAAGTGGGTTGTGCCGGTGGGCCGGGATGGCGGTCCGGCTAGGCTCAAGGCTACCTTGGAGCGCGAAAAGGGAGGCCCGGTCTGGGCGCTCGACATCATGCGTCTCGCCGATGGAGCGGGTGGGGAACAGGCACCGAGCGGATCGAGAACCCTGATCAAACGGATCGATTGCACGGCGGAGCCGGGGAAGGATTTTCTTAGCCAGGATGCCACCAAGGTCGTGGAATCTCCCCTGGGTAAATATCGCGAAACCGGGTCGGAGGCGCAGACGTGGTTTGCCTATCGCTTCGATGTGAAAAATCCCGGTGTTGCGCATATTCTCTCCTTCACCTATCCAGACAATGCCTCGCGGACCATGGCCTTCGATATCGCTGACGGCTCCGGAAGTCCCCCGTCGGGCGCTGGCGTGGAAACGGGTGGAGATGGGCGCGAGGCTCAGCGGATATCCAACACGATGCGGACGCGCGAAGTCGTCTTTTGGCCTGCCACCAAGGACTGCGCGGTCTTTGTCCTCAACTGGAGCCGGGGCAAATCGGCCGCTGCCTCGTCCATCGAAATTTACCAGATGGACGACGGGAACTTACCAAAAACCGAAATACAGGCCCCCTTGGCCAAACAGGAACAGCGTTTCTTCGGCACCTATGTTGAGGATGCCAGTATGTCGGCCCACTGGGGAGGGAAGGACGGTCGGGCCAAGCAGCTCGATCGCTGGAAAACGGCGAGCGAAAACCTCGCGTCGTTTTTCCGGCACACCGGCCAGAATGTTTATTACTACCCGATTTGCTGGTATACGAGCCCGCTCTTTCCCAACAAAACGGAGGCGCCCTATGCCTATCTGGACGGCGTGCGCCGTTTCCATCCCGACGGTGCGTATGATATCCTGCTGCAGACGCTGAATCGGTACGGCGTGAAGCTCATGCCCACTCTGGATGTCAAGTGGCTGCCTTCGCTGGGACAGCGCAGCAACCAGCAATTGCCCTACGTGGAGGGCAGCAGTCCGGAACAGGTTTATGCCGGCATGCGGCAGGTGCTTCGCAACGGCAAAGTCCGCTCATGTTTTATCAATCCTGTCCTGGCGGGAGGCTTTCAAATCGGCCCGATGTTCAATCCTCTGCATCCCAAGGTGCAGGATTCCATCCTCGGCCTGGTGGACGACTGGCTGGAGCAATATGGGTCGTACCCGGCCATGGCAGGCCTGGGATTGGATTTGAGCATTGCCTGGGGAGGTTCTCCCGGCGGCGAGAGCATGGGCTTCGAGCGTTTGGACAGTGACTACAGCGATTTCACCGTCGGGAAGTTTTCCAAGGAAACGGGCATCAAAGTGCCCGGCGGAACCGACAGCCCGGATCGTTACGAGGAAAGACATCGTTTCCTTACTTCGCCGGAAATGAAGGAGAAATGGATCGCATGGCGATGCGAAAGGATCCGCGATGAACTCGTGCTGCCCATCGCGCGGAAGGTTTGGGATCGCCGGCCCGATTTCGAGGTCAGTCTCTTTTTCGGCAAAAAAGGCGACCTCGGCCCGGCCGAGCTCGGCAAAAACCCCGATTGGAAAGGCGCTCTAAGGGAGTGCGGATTCGACCTGGATATGTACAGCAATCTGCCGCGGACGAGAATTATCCTGAGCGGGCTGACTTATCCCGAAAGTGGGATGGCTGAAGTGGCGCTTCCCGTGCTGCAGGGCGGGCACGCAGGGGTCATTGGTTATTGGGCCGACTATCGCGAGCAATTCCGCCGCAATATCTATTCACCCGCCAACGAGATCTGGCCCGAGATCAAGGCCAATGCCTGCCCGGTCCGGGTGATTACCGAGAAGGACATGTTCATGCTGCGCAACGGCATCAACGCACTGGCCCAGGCCGATCTCATGACGATCCTGGTCGGCGGCATGGGACAAAACGCCTGGCAGGGACACCAGCCCGAAGTGAGCAATTTTGCCCGCGCCTTCCGCTCGCTGCCGGCGGAAAAATTCGAGGATATCCCGGGACTGGAGGATCCCGTGCGCGTGCGCCAGCTCAAACAGGGATCGCAGACCTATGTGTATCTTCTGAACACCGAGCCCTATCCAATCACGGTCGATCTCGATCTGACCGGTTCCGAGGCCATTGCCGTTCTTGATTTGGTCTCCGGGCAGAAACTCAGCCTAAAGAAAGGCGTGTCTCCCTTTACGGTCCCGCCTTATCAGCTCACGTCGTGGAAGCTTGACAATGGGACAGTCGCAGGTGGCCAAGCCCGCGTGCCTGCCGAAGAACTGGATGTGCTGAAAGCGGAGTTTGCGAAGCTCCCTCGTAATCTGGAAACCAATCCGACGATCGCCAAACTTGACCAAAGCATCCAGAACGCGTTGGAACGGTCCAATCCCGCCCTGGCCCGGGGTCTTCTCGCCATCGCTCCCACGGCCAATAAAATAGCTGCCGTCAAGGAGATGAACTGGTTGCTGATCGGTCCCTTTGATAGCGAAGGCGGTCTCAAATCAAAGGCGGGTATCGAAGCCGGCCTACTGGCTATTCCTCCAA
>JBILDG010000029.1:0-12661 GCA_044352715.1 Chthoniobacterales bacterium
TGAGGCCGTCCTCGCTGTGCACAGTCGCGTTGACCGGGCAAACCGTTTCGCAAGGCGCATTCTCGCAGTGCTGGCACATGATGGCCTGCGTGAGCATTTCAGGATCTTCCTCGTCGCCGGCGAAGTATCGATCCATACGGATCCACGCCATGTTGCGGCCGCGCGAGACTTGTTCTTTGCCGACAATCGGCACGTTGTTTTCCGCTTGGCAGGCGACGACGCACGCGTTGCACCCCGTGCAGGTGCTGAGATCCACCGCCATGCCCCACTGCTCCTTGGAGGTGAGCGTCGGATGGGTGTAGAGCGAAATGTTGGGAGGGATATGGCCGTCCATTCCCATCGTTTGAGGGAAAGTAGGTTCTTTGGCGTAACGCTCGGCCGTACCCTCACGCACCAAATCTCGACCTTCCATGCTCTGGTGCGTTTGCGTCTCGGCAAACTTGTGTTTGGCGCCGGTGCGCTTGAGCGAAGCGTTCGCCGCAAATGACATGCCGTTTGTTGTCCGCAGCGGATAAGCGTTGAAACCGACTTTGTCGGAAACGTGCGTGACGTTCTTCCGTCCGTAACCAAGAGAAATACTGCAGGCGCCATCGGCGTGTCCGGGCGCAATGAGTGCCGCCGCTTCGATCGCGCGGTTGCCGGCCGAAAGCTCAACCATATCGCCGTCGGAAATGCCGAGAGATTTAGCGGTGGCGGGACTCAGCAAAGCGGCGTTGTCCCAAGTGACCTTGGTCACAATATCCGGGGTTTCCTGCAGCCAGCCATTGTTGGCATAGCGACCATCATCGAGAGTGCTGCTTGGCGTGAAAGCAACTTCGAACCCGTCGGAGTTGACCGGGCGATAATCGCTGAACGTCGCAACCACACCGCCGGCATTGAAGTTCAAAGCTGCCTCGGGCCAAGCCGAATCGGGCAAAAATCCTTGGCGAAGAAATTGCGACCATTTGGCCTCAAGGTCGCCGCCTTTGGCCAACTCCGCAAAGGTCTCGCGCACCAACTGCGGGCCGATCGGCTCTTGGTTGCCGACGAGGCGATTGAGAATCTCCAACTCGGAAACACCGTTCCAGAGCGGAAGGATCATCGGTTGGACCGCGCACACCGTGCCATCGGCACTGCGGGCATCGCCCCAGCTTTCCAGGTAATGCGCCTGCGGGACATGCCATTGGCAGAGGGCTGATGTCTCATCCTCGTAAAGACCGAGGCGCACTGTCGTCGGCACTCCGTCGAGCAAATCAGCAAAACGTAAATCAGCCGGAGCATTGTACACGGGGTTGCCACCGAGAATGAGAAGGTTTTTCACCCGCCCGGCCTCCATCGCTGCGGTCAATTCCGCGATGGTGGCGGAAGCGGGGCGCTGCACTTTCATGCCTCGCAAGGTCTGCCCGAACGCCCCGAGCGCCTTGTTGATCGCAAACCCAAGGGCTTGCACCGCGGCCGACTGCTGGTCGCCGACGATGATGACGCTTTTGCCGGGGGATGCAGCAAGGTCTTTGGCGCACTCAGTGATCCAAGCCGGGTCGGCAGGAACCGGGCTCTGCGGGAAGGAGGCCACTGCGTTGGCCAGCGTGGCATCTTCCGTCAACCCGGCAATTTGTGCACCCAAAGCCCGCAGGAATGGGCCGACCTCGGAGGGTTTGAGTCGTAAACGATGATCGGACATGCCGCCGGTGCCCGTGTAGCGCGTCTCGGCGACATACAGGCGGTTCATCGGTTGACCCGGCTCGCTGATGCGACGACGGGCACTGAAAGCACGCACTAGGTCGATGCCACTGAACGAGGGATTGAGAAAATCACTGTCCACCGCAAGGACCTTGTCAGCACGGCTGAAGTCGTGAGCAACGGTAACACCGGGCCCGAAACATGCCGCGGCGACAACCTCCGTCTCGGTCATTCCAAGAGGCTCGTATTCGGCCCAGAGAATTTTGGGAAACTTGCGGCGCAGCTCCGCCAACAAGCGGTCGCGACTCGGCGAATCGACACGTTCAACCAAAAACGCCAACCCTTCACCTCCGTTGGCTAGAGCAGCAGAACCGATATCGTCGAGCTGCTCAGACCAAGCAGCTGCGTCGGTTTTGACACCAGCGCGTTTGATATCCTTCGAGCGGTTCGGGTCGTATAGATCGAGCACGGAGGCCTGGGCAAAGGTATCCGTGCTGCCGTTGCTGATCGGGTGCAACGGATTGCCCTCAAGCTTGGTCGGACGTCCGTCGCTCGTCGTGGCGATGAGCGGCATGGCGCCGTTGCGGCGCGGTTGTGAAGTGGCGTAGTAAAGAAATTTGCCGGGAATCGTCCACTCGGCACCCTGCGTGAAAGGCACAAGGTAAGCTTCGGGGCGGCGGCATCCGGTCAGCCCCACGCCAGCCAGGGCCATTGAGGCGCCCATCAGCTGGAGAAAATTACGACGCGACAGGTCGCCGCCCTGCCACTCCGCCGCGCCCGCTGGAAATTCTCGCTCGAGCATTTGCTCGAACTCGGGCCGGGCAGCCAGCTCGTCCAAGCTGCGCCAAAGCTGCGGCTTCTCGGGTCGCTCAGGATGGGGCAAGACTCGTTTCATGTTTTAGCGGTGACACCCGCCGCAGCCGACCGGCGGGTTGACGTTCCATTCTTTCTTGTATTGCGCACCCATGGCCAACTGATCGGCGGAGGATGCCGGGCGCCAGTTCAAATTGTAAACCTCGGAAGGCGGGCGCAGGTGTTGCTCGGGTGCGCGGTGGCAGTCCAAACACCACGACATGCTGAGCGGCTCAGCTTGGTAAACCACCGGCATTTCATTGACCTGGCCGTGACAGCTGTAGCAGCTCACCCCGCGGTTCACGTGCGCCGCGTGGTTGAAGTAAACATAATCGGGGGCTTTGTGGATTCGCACCCACTGCACCGGCGTGCCGGTTTCCCAGCTGGCGCGCACAGCGGCGAGCTTCGGGCTTTGTGCTTTGATCTGCGAATGACACGCCATGCAGGTCTGCGTGCTGGGCACGTTCGAATGCCCCGCCACCTCGACATGGCTGTGGCAGTAACGGCAGTCCATACCCAACTGCTCGACATGGATGGCATGCGAGAACGGTGCCGGCTGCTCCGGCATGTAGCCGACATTGGTATATTTCGGTGTGAAATAATACCAGATGCCGCCGGTGATAACCGCGCCGAGCATCAGCACGATAACCAAAACCTTCAACGGCAGTTGATTCGTCCAGCTTGGAAAAAAATTAGCCATCCCTTTTAACGAAATGCTCCGCGGCGACCCACGGAGCGCATGCAGCGTATTATTAACCCTGCTAATAGCAACAAAGTTTTTGCCTCTGTGAGGAATATTTTTGAACCTTAACCGCGCCCGAGACGAACCTGCACTTTTCAGCGCGCCAAAGAGGCCGGCGGCAAGCCGAGAATTTTGTCCCCGGGGAGGATTTTGTGGCGGGAAAACCACCCCTGCGGCACCTCCAGCGCATAGACCAAATCACGAAATGTGCTCTCGATCGGGACTTCATGGAGGGGTTGAAGATCATGGATTTCACGAATGACCCCGGCCGCGTTGATATAGGCGATCGAGAGGGGAATTGTCGTGTTGCGCATCCAGAATCCCATTGGCTGCGGAACGGGAAAAACAAAGAGCATTCCCCTCCCATCGGCCAGATCGGTCCGATACATCAAGCCCGCGACGCGTTCATGGTTCTCATCGGCCACCTCGACCTGCAATGACGTGCTGCCGACGCGAAGTGAGACCTGGGGTAAAGGGGGCTGCGGCTCCCGGGCTAGTGCTGACGGGATTAACAAACAGCCCAGAACCAAAATCGCCAATAGCCTCCTCGACACAGCGTTCATGGCGGTATCAAAAACTCTTCCTGACGACGTGGCAATAACGCACGCGCTCCTTCGGTCTTTCCTTTTGCGCTGCCGGCGGACAGATTTTCCGCTGATGGCCGATAGCTCTGATCCTTCACCCTCGCTTCCAGCTCTGCGGTTTCATCTAGAAATCACGACCGGCCTTGCCGCTGCGGTGCTGGCTGCTTCGATGCTGATCGGCGCGCTCGCCATCACTTCCCAGAGTTACTGGACCGGCGAAGCGGCTTCGCTCGTCGTCGCCATGGGAAAAACCTCTGCCGAAGCATTGAAAAATGCGCAAGTCGTGGGTGGAGCCGCTCTCCAATCGCCGATTTACAATATTTACCTCTTCGCTTGGCACAAAATTTTCGGCAGCGGCGAGTGGGCTATGCGCGCCTCGAACCTCCCATGGTTTGCCCTTGCTCAGTTGGCTTTCCTCGTCCTCTTACGGCACCAACCACGGCTTGCGGTCACAGCCTGTTTGCTTTCCGCGTTCAGCCCCGTCATATGGATGTATCTCGACGAGACCCGCGCATATATCATGCAGTATGCCGCCGCTTGCTGGTTGACGGCGGGAATCGTGCGCCTGACCACTTCGAAAGAGCCACCCAATTTCAGCTTGCAGGTTGCCGGAGTCGCTTTGCTCCTGCTTTTTTCATCCAGCCCCCTCGGTGCGCTCTGGGCCTGCGGTTTTTTGCTGGCATTCAGTTGGCTCTGGTTTCACGCCGGCCAAAAAGATGAATTCGTGCCCGAGTTGGCCCCATTGGTCGGACTATCCCGCATGCGCTGGCAACTCGTCATCGGCGCCCTTCTGTTGCTCGCTTTCGCGGCCTACTATTTCATCACTTGGAAAGGCTTGGACACAGGCGAAACGATGCTCAAGCAATTCACCCGTGGTGTCATGTACGTGACCTACAAATTTTTCGGTTTCTCCGGCTTCGGCCCCGGGAAATTGGAACTGCGCACCGCCCCGATCAAATCCGTCTTCAAATATGTGCCCGCCCTGTTGCCCCTGGCCGTGTGCATCCTGTTGCTCGGCGCATTCACGTTGCGCAAACTTTTGCGGCAACGCATCCCCAAGATCCCGTTGGTCGCATGGTTGTTGGCCTTGGCTTTGCCGGGGTTGATTCTACTGACCGCGCTTTTTTTCATGGCGCACCGACCCCTGCCACGCCAGTTCCTCCCGGCCCTCCCGGCACTCATTCTTGCCTTGGCCGCAATCATTCAACTGGCTTTCGCAAGCAAATCGACTCTTTGGCGTTTCTCCGCCGTAGCCCTTCCGGTTCTATGGCTCGGATCTTCCCTGAATCTCCGATGGCATCCCATGCATGCCAAAGAAGACTACCGCAACGCCGCCGCCCTCGCTGCGGCCGCCTTGCGCGAGAACAAAGAGGTCTGGTGGGCAGCTGATTCCGCCACTGCCTTCATCTACCTCCACGACCTCAAGCTGTCCGATCTGCCCGGACGCCTCTGGACCATGCATGGGCCTGATTGGAATGACCTTCGTTTCAAATTCCCCCCGCGGGTCATCATCATCAGCAAACCCGACATCTACGACCCCCGCGGTGCAGTTGCCCGTTATGCAGCCGAAAACCAATTTGTTCCCGTGCTGCGCCTGCCGGCATTCACCATTCTTACCCGCTCCAACGACCCGCTGCCTAAAGTCCAAAAAGACGAACTCCGCATCGAGTCCAACTCTGAAAATTAATACCAAACACACCACATTTTGACTTTTGGCAAAATGTGCATGGTTGTATAAAACTCCCGTATGGCAAACAACGATCGAGGAAGGGCCAAGCTTGCGAGCGGATTGGCCAACCATCGGCGAATCGAAATCCTCCGCCTCCTCCAAACCCGCGGCTATATGTGCGTGGAGGAAGTCGCCCGGGAATGCGGGATAGATATTTCCACGGTATCAGAGCACGCCCGCCGCTTGCACGAGGTCGGGCTGATCAAAAAACGGGCCGATGGTCGGCGCGTGCAGCTTTACCCGACCCGCCGAGCCGGCACTCTGCTGGGAACGATCGATTTGCTCTGGGATTCCCCAGTTGATTGAGGCGACCGTGGCAGAATCCGTGATATTCGGGGACACGGCGCTGTCCGAGTTGCCGCGCGTTACCGGGGCCAAGCTGAAAGCTCTCGAGACGGAGGGCCTGCTCAAGGTGAAAGACCTTTTGCGCCATTACCCGCGGCGGCATGAGGACCGCCGCAAGTTCCCCGCGTTCCCGTCACAGGCACCCGAACAACCCCTTTGCCTGCGCGGCACGGTTCTCGAGACAAAAATGGCCCGCTTCGGCCGTCGGTGCCAGTTCACGCTCACGCTGGCCGAGCCGCCTGGCGGAGCAATGTCTGCGACGGTGCGCTGCCGCTGGTTCAACATTCGCTACTTGTCGAAAATTCTCCAAGCCGGCCAGGATCTCGTCATTCACGGCCGTGCCCGTCCGCTGAAAAAAGGCGGCCTCATCTTCGATCACCCCGACTTCGAAGTTCTCGAAACTGACGCGCCCGACAGCGAACTCATCCACCTCAACCGCATCGCGCCCGTTTATCCATCGATCGGGCCCTGGAGTCCCCGCATGCTGCGCCGGCTCATTTTTGAAACACTCGCACAGCTCTCCGACAGCGAAATTCCCGATCTCTGGCCCTCTCCCCCGGCAGGGTCGGCCGGCCCAACCGGCCGCAACATAACCACCGCCAACGCTCTTCGCGACATCCATTTCCCTGCTACATGGGATGATGTTGAAACAGCCCGCTCCCATCTCGCCCGAGAGGAGCTCTTCGAAATGCAGTGCGTCCTCGCACAACAACGCAGGCGGCAAAGTTCAGGTTCCGCCCCCGTCGTTCCCCGGCGCAGCCCGCAACTCACCCGCTTCGTCAAAGAGTCCATCCCCTTCGCCTTGACCGGCGCCCAAAAACGCGTGCTTTCGCGAATTTTCGACGACCTCGGGAGCGGACGGCCCATGAACCGCCTGTTGCACGGAGATGTCGGGAGCGGCAAAACCATCGTCGCAGCCACCGCCATGCTTGGGGTTATCGCCGCGGGTCGCTCCGCAGCTTTGATGGCCCCCACCCAAGTCCTCGCCCATCAACATTACGAGAACTTCCGCAAACTGCTCGGGCCCCTCGGAATCCCCGTCGTGCTGCGCACCGCCGCGCGACGGGAAAAGTCCGACGCCGCCGGCCCCCGCATCATCATAGGAACCCACGCCCTGCTCTTTGCCCCACTCGCCTTGGGTCATCCGGCGCTCGTCGTCATCGATGAGCAGCACAAATTCGGCGTGAGACAGCGCGCCAAACTCTCCGCCCAAGCGCCCCATCCCCACGTGCTGGTCATGTCGGCCACGCCCATTCCCCGCACCTTGGCCCTCACGCTTTACGGGGATCTCGATCTTTCTTTGCTCGATGAAATGCCACCCGGGCGCATCCCCGTCCGCACCTTGGTCCGTCCGCACAACAAACTGGATGAGGCCGCGGATTTCGTGCGCCAACAACTCGACCAGGGCCGCCAAGCCTACTTTGTTTATCCAGTCATCGATGAAGGCAAACGCGCCGAACTCAAAGCCGCCACCGCCGAATACGAACGCTGGAGCCGGCGGTTCGCCCCGCATCGTTGCGCGCTGCTGCACGGACGCCTCAAAGCCGAGGAGAAAGACGCCATCATGCAAAGCTTCCGCGCGGGAGAAATCCGCGTGCTCGTCAGCACCACTGTCATCGAAGTCGGCGTCGATGTGGCCAACGCCACCGTTCTGCTCGTCGAAAACGCCGAACGCTTCGGCCTCGCCCAGCTTCACCAGCTGCGCGGACGCGTCGGCCGCGGCACCGAAAAATCTTGGTGCATCCTCCTCACCGGCGAGGAAGCGGACGAAAAACTCGAGCGGCTCAAAATTCTCGAACAGGCCGCCGATGGCTTCACCATCGCCGAGGCCGATCTCGCCCAGCGCGGTCCGGGCGACTTGCTGGGCACCACCCAAACCGGACTGCCCCCCGTGCGCCTCGCCCGCTTGCCTTCTGATCTGCCTTTGCTGGAGGAAGCTCGTGAAAGAGCTAGAACACTGTTGGAAACCGATCCTGAGTTGGCCAGCCAACCCACCCTCCGAACCCGCCTGGCGGTCTGGGAAAAACGACTTTTTGCCGGAGTGGCCTGATAACTCGCTGCCGTCTACGCATTGATTCGGACAGCATGGACGCTAAAATGTCCACTCATGTCCGCTTGTTGTCACAGCAACCCTTGCACCGCCGATGACGATTCACGTCTGCAAAAAGACGCCCGCCGGTGGTTGCGCCTCGGCATAGCCGGGCTTCTCGCCGCCCAAGCCATGATTTTCAGTCTGGCTGTTAATCTCTCACCCGTCACCGGCACAGCTCGCTGGATCATTCACGGGGCTTTAGCAGCGTCGGCGCTCGGTGTTTTCTTTCTCGCCGGGCTTCCCGTGCTGCGAGAGTCATGGCAGGCCGCGCGGCGGGGACGCATTGTCTTCGAACAACTGTTTCTCGCCGGAATGTTTGGCGCCTTTGCCGCATCAGTGCACAGCTCAATCACTGGCGAGGGTCACATTTACTATGAAATTGTCGCCGTTTTGGTGGCGATTTACACCTTCGGAACATTACTGGCTCAGCGCCGACGCAATGCCTTACAAGATTCCATCCTCCGCCTGGGTGCAGCCTTTGACACCTGCGACCGCATCACACACTGCGGTCGACGGGAACAAGTTCCGGTTGATGAAATCTCCGCCGGGGATCGCGTCTTTGTCGCCGCAGGGCAAGGGATTCCTGTTGATGGACAGATCGCCGAGGGCACGGCCATGGTCTCCGAGGCCGCTCTTACCGGGGAACCATATCCCGTTGTCAAACGCACCGGTGACGACGTTCTTGCAGGCAGCCGCGTGGAAGACAGTTCGGTGATTGTGAGCGCAAAGTCCGCGGGACGCTCCCGGCGTCTCGACGCTCTTTTGCAATCGGTCGAAGAAGCCCGGCGCCGTCCCGCTCACATCCAACGCGAAGCCGATCGCTTGGTGGCTTGGTTTTTGCCGATAGTCATGCTGGTTTCGGTTCTGACCACGATCGGGTGGACTCTGCACAGCGGTTGGATCGTCGGAGTTTTCAACGGTCTTGCCGTTTTGCTCATCGCATGCCCCTGTTCGATGGGTCTGGCCACCCCGGTCGCCATCTGGTCGGCCTTGGCGTCGCTCGCCAAACGCGGGCTTTTCGCCCGCTCTGGAGACACGATCGAGGAGTTGGCACGCACCGCAACGGCCGTCTTTGACAAAACCGGCACGCTCAGCGAAAGCGAGGCCCGCTTGGTGGATTTTGTCTGCGCTCCCGGCACAGATCGCCATCAACTCCGACAACAGATCGCCGCCATCGAAGCCGGCAGCACCCATCCGATCGCCCGGGCTTTCCGCACAACTTCCAACCAGGAACTTCCACTCCTCGCCCGTGATCTGCATGTGCTTCCCGGTCAGGGAATCGAAGGCACTCTCCCCGATGGCTCCATTCTGCAAATCGGAAACTCAACCATTTTGAACTCCTCCGATGAGCCCTCCTTGCTACGCAACTTGTTGCCCCCGATTGCGGGCGGACATGAAATTTTCATCCGCTGCAACGGAGCTCTTTGCGGACTTGCCATTCTTCGGGAATCTCTGCGCGACACAGCGCGCGAGGCGATGGAGCAAATGAAAAATCTCGGCATCCGCACGATCGTGATGACCGGAGACCAAGCCAGAAATGCGGAGCGGTTCAACTTTGATGAATGCCTCGCCGGACTCTCACCCCACGGAAAACTGGAGGAAATCGAAAAACTCAAAAACGAAGGCCGCGCCGTGCTCTTTATCGGGGACGGGATAAACGATGCCCCGGCCATGGCAGCCTCATCGGCCAGCATTGCTCTCACCTCGGGCAGCGAACTGCCCCGCGAAACCGCGTCTGCCGAATTCGCGGGCTTGGATCTACGATCCATTCCTACGGCCATCTCGCTCTGCCGCGCCACCCTTCGCGCCATCCGCCGTAACCTTGCATTTGCGGCTGCTTACAATGTCATAGGGATCAGCCTCGCCGCGGCCGGATTGCTGCATCCCATCGCCGCCGCACTCATCATGCTACTCTCCAGCCTCACCGTGACGTGGCGCGTATTGCGGGAAACGTCGGACGACGCTCTCTCGCTGGCCGCCGCCAAGGAAAGCGTTTCCTCCCCCGCCGCACGCAAAAACCGGGCACCCCTCCCCCGCATCGAGCGCCTTGTCTTTGCCGCCGCCCTCGCGGCGCAAGGTCCCGCCATCGCCTGGCTCGGCGGCTTCCGCGGCACTTCTGCCGCCGGTTTCATCGCTCTCTTTCTTGCCGCCACGCTCGTGTTGCTTCTCTGGACCCGCGACCGCACGTGGTCGCCGTCCGCCCGCATGACCACCGCCATGTTCACCGTTGGCGGACTCGCCATGCTCGCCGGTTGGTGGATCGATGCCGGCTTCGGCGCTGTCGTGCGCAAAGGCGTCTGCCTTTGCGGTTGCCCCGATTCGCCCCTCGGCCAAGGTCTCCTCGGCAAAATTTCTTGGATGGAAGCTGGCATGATCTCGGCCGCCGTGCCGGGACTTTTTCTCGAGCGAGTGAGCGATGCCTTTCCCCGCCGTCTTTGGTGCTGGGTCGCCGGATTGGTCGGAATGCTCGTCGGCATGAAACTCGCCGCCGGCGCTTTGGCTGGGCTCCCCGTCAACGAAGCCTCCGCCTCCGCGCAATTTTTCCTCACCTACGCCGCCATGGTCGGCGGCATGTGCCTCGGCATGCTAGCCGGTTGCGAATTGGCACGCCTGTTCCCCTCACGTCGATGAAACACCTCGCCGCCGCCTTGGCTGCGGGGTTGCTCATGCAATCATTCGCCGGCGCCCAGGAGGCGACCATGACAAACCTTCCGTGGATGCAATGGGATCTCGCCACCGGTGACTGGAACCATAACCGGCCATTGTTTGAGGACCGCGGTGTACGTTTTCTCACCACCTACACCTCGCAAGTCTGGGGCAACGTCGCGGGCGGTAACCGCACCGGCGCGATCTACACCGGGCTCCTGCAATTCGGCGTGGAAATCGATTTCGAAAAACTCCTCGGTTGGCACGGACTCTCGTTCAACACCACATGGATCTGGATCGAGGGTGGCAACAGCACCACGGACCTCACCGGCACGCTCTTTCCCGTCAGCGGCAACGAAGCACCCAACGGCCTGCGTGCGCTTGACCTCTGGCTGGAGCAAAAATTTTTCGACGACTTGTTCACGCTGCGCGCCGGCATGTTCAACGCCGACCGTGACTTCACCGTCTCCGACGTCGACGCACTCTTCCTCAACTCCGCCTTCGGTTGGCCGATTCTTTATAACGGAACCCTCGGAGGTCCGCCCGCTTATCCGTTCGCCGCACCCGGACTTTTCGCGGCGATCGAACCCGGCGACGGATGGAAAATACAAGCCGCCGCGCTGCAGGGATCGGTCTGGCCGCCAGAAGACAATCCGACCGGCTTCTATTGGCGGTTTGATCGCATGAACGGAATCCTCTTTCTCGGCGAAACCCACTACGCTTGGCAACAAGCCCCGCTCCCTGGCATTGCCAAGCTCGGGGTCATGATGGAATCCGGCTACCCGGATTACGTCGGAAACGAAGGTGAAGCATGGGGCGGCGCGTTCTTTTACGGCATCGTCGATCAATGGCTGTGGCGAGAAACGGACGCCACCCCGGATTCACCGCAGGGACTCGCGTGGTTCACCCGCGCGGGCTTCACCGGCACCCCCAATCGCAGCCCGCTCGGCGCGCTTTTCAACTCGGGCTTCACGTGGACGGGGTTGATACCCACTCGCGACGACGATGCCGGGGGAATCGCGCTCGTCTGGGCGCGACTCACCCCGGGACAAACTTCGGAATTCGAAGGCTCCGGCCGCGGCAACGAGTTTGTTATAGAAACCACTTACCAAGCCCAACTGACACCGTTCTTCTCGATCCAGCCGGACCTTCAGTTGCTCGTCCAACCCGGCGGCAACCCCGCCGTGCCGGATGCACTCGTCCTCGGACTCAGCGCCAATATCGATTTTTAACGGAACAACGTCCCGTTCTCCCGTGCCGCTTCGAGATAAATCGGCGGCAACACCACGCCGCGCTCCGCGAGCTTCGCTCGCCGCACCGCGACTTCGAAATGATCGGACACCACCGGCGGCGGCGCCCCCGGCGTGTTGCGGGTATCTAGCCAGTTCAATGCCAACTGCATCGCCTTGGCCCCGGAATCATCCGGCGGCGGCGAAAAACCCAGCGCTCCACCATCTTCGACGAAGTTGACTTGTGTCCCGATCGGGCAAGCACGCGCATTCTGCTGCGTCCACCGGTTGATCTCCGCCGCCGTCATCAACCCGCCATCTCGTGTGGGCAAGTCATGCGTACCCAAAACCAACAACACCTCTGCATCGACGTTCTCCACAAACTCTTGCCAACCCTCCGCCGTGGTCACCATCACACACTCCTCAATCGGGACCGGCGTCCAATCAAACGCCTGCACCTGCGCCATCTCGGCCCGCCCCGTCTCGTTGTCCACCCCGATCACCGCCATCCGGGGCACCTGATCGGAAAACATGACCCCCACCGCGTCCCGCACTCCGGCCAAAGGCAAACGCTCCGCAACTCCCGTCACGTTGGTCGCAGCCACGTAGCCGAAGTCTTCCGGCGGACGATTCAATGAAACATACAAAATTCCCGGACGTGATCGCCCTGCATAATCGCGCGCCACCAGCGAGTTCGCCTCGTCATCGACCGCGATGATGATGTCCGGATTGAATCGCGCGATCGCGCGGTGCGCCCCGGCTTTCGCTTCTCCCACGCGGCGC
>JBILDG010000211.1:0-3857 GCA_044352715.1 Chthoniobacterales bacterium
TCCGACCTCGTTGTAAGTCACCTGGCCGGTGCCTGCGGCCAGAACGTAGTAACGAAATATGCTTTGATCGATCGAGGCCAAAAAGTCGTTGATCTGATCGGTGAAAAATCCTCCCGTGTAGGTGCTTCCGGGATTCAGGGAGGTGAAAGAAAAGTAAACATTCACCGTGTTAAACGTGCTCAACGATGCGGTAAAAGGCGTAGCCGATGTCAAACGCAGCAAATCATTCACGCTATTGAAAGCATCGGAATAAACCGGATTGAGTCCGGTGAATTCGAAGTTGAAATCCAACCCGCCGGTCGGATCAACCGAGGGTGCCGTGAGGATGCCCGGACTGTTGCCCGGATCGACCGACCCCGAACCGGAGATAGCCGCCACGCGGCCGCTACCTCCCAGCGAACCATAAGCGCCAACACGCACCCCGGAGGAGGAGTCAATGCGGCCGTTGACCATCAATCGACCACTGTGCACCCACGTCGCGCCGGTATAGGAATTGCTGGCCGTCACTTCCAACCGTCCACCGCTCACGGCCAAGCCGCCCGCCCCGGACATGTTCCCGGTAATGCGATTGGTCCCGGCCCCGGTGATCTCCAGCAGTTTGCCGTTGCTGTTGATATTGGAAATGGTGATCCCTCCCGCCCCACCGTCCCAATACTGATGGTCACCGAGCAGCAAATTGGCAGTGAAGGTCTGGCGGGCAACGTCGTAGTTGACGATACCGCCCCGACCGATGGTCAGCGTATTCGCTCCGGAAAATGTGAAGCCAAGCGAGGAGTTCGTCGTGCTCCGAAAATAAAGACCGCGCAAGTTGGCCGAGGAATCAACATTGACCGAACGATTGGTTGCGGTTGCACCGTTGAATGTGACATAGCGGTCGGAGGGGGCGTTAGCGGGAGCGCTAAGCCCCCAGGCGCCACGACTGCCGATCGAGGTGCTGGAACTACCGACCCACGTGTTGCTCGAATTGCCCACCACCCGCAACGCAAAGCCATCCTGCGTCATGGTTGTATTGAGGGCATTCATCACTTGGAATGTCCCGAGAAAATTGATGAAGTTGTTCGTTGTGCCAATAGCGGCGTTATTGCCAACAATGGTTACCTCTTTTCCGCCATTGACATTGGTCCAAACCATGAAAGCCGGACTACCCGAGTCACCGACCTCCAACTGAACTTCGGTGCGAGGCGTCGCAAAATATTGATTGGTTCCGCTTGAGGTGACGCTGGAAATTGTCGTCTGACCAATCCGGGGACTCGACGAACCATTCGGGCCGCGTCCGTAGAGGTATACAGTCTGATTGACGTAAGCCGAGGTTGTATTGGCGGTGGAGGTAGAGTTCAGATCAAGGACGGCATAGCGTGCTACTTGAGACGGATCGGCTATGGGGGCGTTCAATGTTCCGAGGGAAAGATCTGTTGTGGATTCGAGCGGAGCACCCAGGCCCGTATTGGTCACCCCACGCTGCGAACCGGTGGCCAGTGTCCCATCAGTCTGCTGAACTCGGATATTGGGCGCACCTCCGTAGTGGGTAGCCACCAGATAGTGCTGCGGGGAGATAAACCCGAAACCTTTGGTTCCATCGGTCGAAGCCCACCCCACTCCCGACCAATCATAGCCCGCCCCGACAAAGCTGGTATTGGTATTGGCCACGGGATTCGTGGCAAATCCGCTCGAGAAACGGTCATTGACCGTGCTGCTGTAGTTGGTCACTTGCAGCGCCCGGACGTCTCCCAGACAGACCAGCAGAAGGGAGAGGGTCAAAGCGATCCAGGATTTCCGGTGGGGGCACATAACAAATAACAGCTTTGTCATTAACATCTTGCCCGCATTTTTGCAACCTCTTGGCCCCGCGGTTTCGTGGTCGAGTTCGGTGGAAAATCCGGCATACTTCCACCGTGTTGCGATTGTTTTGGAGCATAGCCGGCGGGATTTTCCTCGCGATGTCGGGGCAGGCTGCTCCACAGCGTTTGGTCAGTCTGGCGCCGAATCTCACGGAAATGGTGGTTTCTCTCGGCGGCAGCGATCGGCTGATCGCGGTAACTCCTTTTTGCCAAGCGCCTGAGACAATCCGACGCCTCCCCGGCGGCATCCAGCCCGAGGCCGAGACGGTGCTCGCGCTCGAACCCGATCTGGTTATGGCAACCTCCATGACCCCCGCTGCCACCCGCCGGCAATTGCAAGATCTCGGACTGAGGGTGGAAACCATCGACGCACATTCGTTGACTGATATCCGGCAAGCCATGGAGCGCACGGCCGACCTGTTGTCGGTGCCCCGGCCCGCAACACAGCCCGCGGACCGCATCCCATCCGAAAAATCGGCGGCATTACTTTTCGGAGCCGACACCGGCTACAGCGCGGGCTGCGGCACCCACGCCCACGAAATTCTCGAAGCGGCCGGGCTGAATAACATTGCGTCCGAGGTCTCCGGTTCCTGGCCGCAACTCGGCGAGGAATTTCTGCTGTCGAAAGATCCCGATCTCCTCATCGTGGCGGATTACGGCACAGCGAGCCGCGATGAGATTTTAGCCACCCTCAGAGGCCACCCGGTGCGACGGCATCTGTCGGCCGTGAAATCCGGCAATGTGATTGTTTTTCCCGCTAGCGCCTTCAGCATTCCCGGGCCCGAAGCTTTGGGCGCAGCGCAAAAGTTGCGAAACGTCATCAATCAGCCATGAACAGCCCCGCTCTTCAAGCAACCGACGTCCGCGCCGGTTACCATGGCTGCGAAGTAGTGCACGGCGTCTCTTTTGATCTCCGTCCCGGCGAAGTCCTCGGCGTGGTCGGCCCCAATGGCAGCGGCAAGAGCACGCTGCTCCGGGCCCTCACCGGATTATTGCCATTACTCGGCGGCTCCGTGCAAATCGGCAGCAACGACCTCACCCGACTCAGCTCCCGCGAGCGCGCCCGCCTCTGCGCCGTGCAACCACAGGTCGAAGCACCGTTGTTCGATTACACCGTTGAGGAATTCATCCTGCTCGGACGCCATCCGCACCGCGCCTTGCTCGGACCGGCTCGTCCGGAGGATCGGACCGCCACCGCCCGTGCGATGGGATTGACCGATTTGGGCTCTCTGGAACGTCGCGGTATCCGCTCCCTCAGCACAGGAGAATGGCAGCGCGCACTGCTCGCCCGCGCCTTGGCGCAGGACGCACCGATCCTCATGCTCGATGAACCCGCCGCTCACCTTGATCCCGGGCACCGTCACGCCACCCACTTGTTGTTGCAAAAACTCGCCCACGAAGAAAACCGCGCCGTGCTGTGCGTTTCCCATGATCTGAATCTTGCCGCCGAATTCTGTGACCGCTTGATGATTTTATCCTCTGGAAACATCCGCGCCATCGGCACGCCCAACGAAGTTTTGCAGGAGGAAATTTTGCAGGAAGTGTTCCGCTGCCCCGCTTTGCGCGTGGCCGCCAACCCCTTCACCGGCCGCCCGGGAACCGTCTTTGCCCGATGAACAACTCCGTCCGACTTCTCCTGCTGGCCATCGCCACCTTGGGACTTATCGTGGCCGCGATCTGCACGGGTCCAACCTCGTTGCTTGATCCGACCAGCCTGCTGGGATTGCTGCAACACGGTGCCGTCACTCCTGAACTCGAACGCGCTTCGCTGGTGCTCTGGGAGTTGCGCCTGCCCCGCGTGTTGCTCGCCGTGGCCGCGGGAGCCAATCTCGCGCTGGGCGGACTTTTGCTCCAAGCCGTCTTCCGCAATCCACTGGCCGAGCCCTACCTGCTCGGACTTTCCTCCGGCGGCGCGCTCGGCGCCGTGCTGGCTCTCGCCGCGGGAATGACCGTTGTGATCTGGCCTGCGCTGGCCGGAAGTTTGGTCATCGCGACGATTGTCTTGCTCCTGTGCCGACG
>JBILDG010000212.1:0-3834 GCA_044352715.1 Chthoniobacterales bacterium
ATAAAATGCTGCGCAAAAAACTCCAAACGGGGCGCATCCGACCAGAGGGTGCTGATCGAGGCATACCCGGCATAAAGCAATGCCAGTCCAGTAAACCATCCTCCGTACTCTTTGAAATCTGGCCTGCGCAGCAGCAAGACGAGAAGGACGGGGGCGAAAAATGCCAGACCATAGACCACATGCATGAAATCACGGGTTGGCGCCCAGAAAAACGAGGTGAGAAAAACAAGTATTCCAACCGCAGCATAAGCAGACACTTTCTGCTCACGCCAAAATCGATCCCTAAAAAATCTGGAAATTTCTGCCCTCAATTAGAAATCCTGACCTTTGTTGTACTCAGGAATTTTCGCGGACAGCCATGCCTTCAGCCGACCGCTGTCGCCAGCCGCTTCGCGATAGATGGAGTGTAGTTCAGAGACAATGCCGCCGACGCCATTGGATCTGTTGTTCCGCAGAAGCCTAACTTTGCGATGGCTGGTTGGCTCGACGTTTTCCATCTCGTGAATAGGCTCTTCGTAAAGTTTCTCTCCGGGGCGCAGTCCGGTAAACGTGATCTTGATATCCTCGTCGGGTTTGAATCCGCTCAACTCGATCATCTGGCGGGCCAGATCGACGATTTTAACCGGCTCACCCATATCGAGAACGAAGATTTCCCCGCCCTGCGCCTGCAGCGCACTCTGCAGGATGAGCCCAACAGCTTCTGGAATGCTCATGAAGTAACGCGTGACTTCAGGGTGAGTCACTGTCAACGGTCCTCCCGCTGCGATTTGGCGGCGGAAAGTCGGAACCACACTTCCGGACGAGCCTAAGACATTTCCAAAACGGACGGCAGCAAAGGCGCATCCGGTCTCTGTGGCCGACTTCTGCTCGAGCAGCATTTCTGCCAGCCGCTTGCTGGCACCCATGACATTCGTCGGGTTCACCGCCTTGTCAGTGGAGACTAAGATGAATTTCGTGGTGCCGTGAAGGGAAGCCATGCGTGCAACGATTTCCGTGCCGATAGAGTTGTTGCGGATGGCTTCCGCAGGCTGGCTTTCCATCAATGGCACATGCTTGTGAGCCGCCGCGTGGAAGACGAGGTGCGGACGGTTTTTGGAGAAGATGCGGGAGATTGATTCCTCATCACAAACACTGGAAGCACAGGCGACGAGATCGATATACCGGTGCGAACCAAGCAATTCCTGCTCGATGGCGAATAGCGCCGGCTCGCTTCTTTCAACCAGGATCAGTTTGGACGGATTCTGTTCGGCAATCTGACGGCACAATTCGCTGCCGATGCTGCCCCCCGCACCGGTGACCATGACGACTTTGCCTTTGATCAGCGCCTTGATGCCTTCATGGTCGAGAGCAACGGCTTCGCGCCCTAGTAAGTCCTCTGGATCGACCCGCCGGAGATGACTGACAGTCACTTGCCTGTGCAACAATTGTGCCACGGAGGGAAGGATGTCGTGATCGATGCCAAGTGCATTGATCTGCTCGACCAGACGCTTGATCACCGCAGGTTTGGCTGTCGGCATGGCGATGATGATTTTCTGCAGATCCAACTCCTCGACCATCGAAGCAAGGCTGCGCGTCGGACCAAGCACTTGTTTACCGTGAATCGTGCCGCCGATTTTGGAACGGTCGTCATCGACAAAACAAACGACATCCAAACCGAGTCCTTGACGCCCCTGTATATCACGCAAAAGCGCCGCGCCGGCAGTTCCGGCCCCCAAAATGGCCGCGCGTCGCTTGCGGCCTGTCCCTGACCCGACCGTCGGTGCCGAGAGCTTCTCGCGATAAATACGGAGCGCCGTGCGAAAAGCCGTCAAACCAAGGAACGAAAGAACCATGTCCGACACGATCACACCTCGGGGAACAACGTAGGTTCCCCCGATCACGAACCATGCTGCAAACGCGACGAGCGCGGAGCTGCCCATCGCCGCAGCGATGCGCTTCGCGTCGGGTAGACTGAAGTAAGTCAGTAGCGTGCGGAATTGACCGAAAAATGCGAGGGCCGCGAGTTTGAGCGGCAACAACCACCCTATCGTCTTCCAGAAGCGTGCCCAATATTCCGGACCAACGTTGAAATCAAAACGCAGCAATAGAGCGATAACCAACGATAAGAACAGGATCGCCAAATAGGCTGCCAACAAAACGCATAGGCGCCCAATAAAAGTAAGACGGTTGTAAAGACGAGCGCTCATGCAAATTTACGTAATTCTCGTTGTCTCGCTACTCCTACTCAAGTGTCAGATTTTACCTTTGCCGGTCTGCACTCTGTCGCCAGAGCCTTTACCAACTACGGTCATGAAGATGTAACGGAAGTAATCAGAGATACCTAGTTGGGTAAGCATCTTTGCATCCGTCTCGGCCAACAGTTGTGGTGTGGACATATCGATTTCGTTGACTTGAGCTAATCCAGTAATGCCAGGGCGGACTTCAAAGACGCCCAGTCTCTCGCGCGCATCGATCAATTCCTGCTGGTTAAATAGGCACGGACGCGGTCCCACCAGACTCATCTCCCCCTTGAGCACGTTCCACAATTGCGGCAACTCATCGAGTTTCGTCCGCCGCAGAAAACGCCCGAGCGGAGTGATTGCTGATGAATCTGCCAAATGCGTGGCCATGTGCGCCGTGTCGGGCTTCATCGTCCGAAACTTCACCAAAGTGAACGGCACTTGGTGCCGTCCGACGCGAACCTGGCGGAAGAGAGGGCTGCCCGAATCGAATAGTCCCAAAATGGTCAGCACCAAAAGCAGCGGACTGGCCAAAATGAGGCCGATAGCGGAGAGGATGATGTCGACGAAGCGCAGCACGGCGAGGAATCAGTAACGAAGGGCCGGTTCGTCGAAGGTTCGCGGTCCAAAGCCCTTAGCCTTTGGGAAAATACTTCACATTCGGCAACTGCTTGAAGTCTTTATCTTGGGTCCAAAGCTCGGCACCCATGATTTGTGCAGTCGCGTAGACAAGCGCATAAGCCATAGCCAATTTGTGAACTTGTACCAATTCCGATGCAGTGTCCGCCAGCCACTCATCAACCGGCGCCTGCTCGAACTTTGAGAGGGCGGTCAGGGCGAGTTCGCGACCGCTCGCACCTTGATGAAGAAAAGTGTAGCGACCCACCTCATAACGGACGATCGCCGGAACAACGAGACGATCCGCATTAAGAGCCGGCTCAAAGAGTTGAGCACGGTCCGAACCTGCCAAGAGCTCGATCCAACCGGAACTGTCCAATATCACACTCAAGGCAAACTCCGGTCCTGCTTGCTGCGGATCTTGGAGTCCTGCACAGGCATGCCTTTCAGCAAGCCGCGAAGTTCATCGATCGATGGCTCCTTTACCAAGCGAAGGCCTGTCGCTTCGGGTATGGCCTGCAGTCTGGTCCCAGATGTGATGCCGAGCTTCTGGCGGGCTTCCCGCGGAATGACAATTTGGTATTTAGAGGAGACTGTGATCGGAGTCATGATATAAACGTAAAGCGATTTTATATCGATGTCAAAGACGCTTTTCCAGCGTCCTTCTCAACCCTTCCTCCATGGTGAAGGGTGGGGTCCAACTGAGATCGCGGCGGATCGGCTCGCTGTCCACATAAAGAGAAGAGGTCAACTTCCGCAGCGCACCCAACCCCGGCAGCCGGCCGGCGGCTTTCAATAGACTCTCCGGAAAAGGAAAGAGCCGCGCACCACGCGGCGCGGTGCAGCCGTCACCTATACACTCAAGTTTGGCATGGGCCTGTCTGCGGCTCAAGTTTGCCTTTGGGCGATCTCCAGCTTGGCCTACGGTTCCAGTCTCAGCCTTTTCAATTTTCCGGATGAGTTCCGGTGTCGACACATTCTCTCCATCAGCTGGCAA
>JBILDG010000030.1:0-12497 GCA_044352715.1 Chthoniobacterales bacterium
ACGAGGACAATGACGCGGATCATTGGACTCCGAGGACGACGAAAACGTCATCCAGTTGGGAGAAATCCGCCGCGGGTTCGACTATGGCTTGGCCGTCGAGTTCGCGCGGGCGGAATTCCTTGATGACCCCGAGCGGAATACCCGCCGGGAAAACCGCTCCGCTCACGCCGGCCGTGAAGACTTTCATGCCGGGCTGCAGATTCGCGTTGCGGTTGAGGAAATTGAGGACGAGTTCGGGGGCATCGGAGCCGGCCACGCGGCGTCCGCTGAGAATGCCTTGTTCGTTGGTGCCTTCGACGCGGGCGGCCACCTTGCAATTCTCGTCGGTCAGGAGCATGACGACGGAAAGATCTTTGGCCACGGTGGTGGTGCGGCCGATCAGGCCCGAGGCGCTGAGCACCGGTTGGGCGGGGGAGACTTGGGCGCTGAAGCCGCGGTTGATTTTCAATGTGCTCCACCAGCCCTCGGTATCACGGCTGATGACTTCCGCCGGCACGAGGCTGAAGGCGGAGCGTTCGCGGTAATCGAGGGCAGCACGCAGGCGTTTGTTTTCCGCTTCGAGGCCGCCGAGAAGTTCGTTGGCTGCGCTGAGTTGTTTGTTCTGGGCGAGCAGCGCCGCATTTTCCGCTTCCAGTTCATCGAGCGTCTTGAGGCCTTTGCCGAGGGCGGAAATTTTACTGCTCAGGGCCGAGCCGGCTTGCAGCGCCGGGGTCGAGACATTGAGGAAGCCGCTCTGCCACGAGGCCATGCGCTCGGTCGAGAAACTCAAAAAAACCACGGCGACGAGCAGGGCCACGGCCAGCAGGATCAAATGAAGCTTGTTCATTATGTTGTGACCTCGCGGGTCATCGTTTCACGGGGATCAGTTGGTCGTCGCGGATCCGCGGGAGCCGGTCTGGGCGATGGTGCGCAGCACTTCGATCTCGTTCAAGGCGCGGCCGGTTCCTTCGGCCACGGCGCTCAACGGGTCATCGGCGATGTGCACCGGCAGGCCGGTCTCTTGCCGCAGCAATTCGTCGAGCCCGCGCAGCAAAGCCCCGCCGCCGGCGAGCACCATGCCGCGGTCCACGAGGTCGGAGGAAAGTTCGGGCGGGCAGCGTTCGAGCGTGGTGCGGACGGCATCGACGATGCTGTTGAGCGGCTCGGTGAGGGCTTCGCGCACTTCCTGCGTGGTGAGGGTGATGGTTTTGGGAAGCCCCGCGACGAGGTCGCGGCCTTTGACTTCCATGGAAGTTTCCTTGGGCAGCTTGACGGCCGAACCCAGTTTGATTTTGATTTCTTCGGCGGTGCGTTCGCCGATGGCCAGATTGAAGTTGCGTTTGATGTATTGGATGATGGCGTCGTCGAGCTCGTCGCCGGCCACCCGCACGCTGCGGCTGTACACGATGCCCGAGAGCGAAATGAGTGCCACCTCGGTCGTGCCGCCGCCAATGTCGATGATCATGCTGCCGGCGGCTTCTTGGATCGGCAGCCCGACCCCGATGGCGGCGGCCATAGGTTCTTCGATCAAATAAACTTCCCGCGCTCCGGCATGGGTGGCGGAATCTTTGACCGCCCGTTTCTCCACTTCGGTGATGCCGGACGGCACGGCAATGACGACGCGCGGGCGCACCATGCGGCGGCCGCCGTGGGCTTTGCTGATGAGGTGGGCCAGCATCGCCTCGGTGATTTCGAAGTCGGCGATCACGCCGTCTTTGAGCGGTCGGATGGCGACGATGTTGCCCGGGGTGCGGCCGAGCATGCGCTTGGCCTCATTGCCGACGGCGAGAACCTTGTTGGTGCCAGCCTGCACGGCAACGACTGAGGGTTCACGCAGGACGATGCCTTGATCGCGGACATAGACCAGAGTGTTGGCGGTGCCGAGGTCGATACCGATGTCGTTGGAAATTAACCCGAAAAGCTTTCTGAACATGAAAAAGAGGTGGCCTTGGGGCCTGATCTTGGAGTGGCGACCGGTCAACCGGTTACTTGAAGCGGTTTACTAAGCCGTCCGCACTGCTTCAGGTCAAGGAAATTGCCCTCCAGGTGAGGCGAGGGCTTGAGGCGGGAGCGTTTCCCTGCAAAGTTATCCGTTCGCGGTGCTATCGCCCGCGCTTTTGCCCATGACCGGACTTGAACGTTTCCTTGCCGCCAGCCGCTGTCAGCCGGTGGATCGTCCGCCCGTCTGGATGATGCGGCAAGCTGGTCGTTATTTGCCTGAATATCAATGTCTTAAACAAAAATACACCTTTCACGAAATGGTCCGCACGCCGGACTTGGCGACGGAAGTGACGATGCAGCCGATTCATCGTTACGGTTTCGATGCGGCGATCATTTTCAGCGATATTCTGGTCGTCCCCGGGGCCTTGGGGCAGCCCTTCGCCTTCCGGGAAGGTCGCGGGGTGAGGATGGAATTTCCCGTGAGAAATGCCGATGACTTTGCGCGGCTCTCTTCCGAGGGCGCGGCGCAGCGGCTGGATTACGTTTATCAAGCCTTGCGGCAAACTCGCGAGGCCTTGGGTTCCGCCCGCGCGCTGCTCGGTTTCGGCGGTTCGCCCTGGACCCTCGCCGCCTACATGATCGAGGGCGGATCTTCCGAGGACGGTGCGATCGTGCGGGCCATGGCCGCGCGGCGAGATCCCGTGCTCGTGCGCTTGCTGGAAATGCTCACCGAGGTGCTGGCCGATTACTTTCGCGGGCAGATCGAAGCGGGGGCGGACGCCATCCAGATTTTTGATTCATGGGCGACATGGTGCCAAGACTACGAGGAATGGTCGCTGCGCTGGGTGCGCGAGGTGGTGAAGCGGCTCCGGCCCAAAGTGCCCGTCATTTTCTTCGCGCGCGGCCGCAATCGCGACGCGGCATCTTTGGTCTCGACCGGGGCGACCGTGCTCTCCCTCGACTGGGAAACAAAGCTCGGCGAAGTGCGCCGCGCGCTCGGGCGCGAGATCGCGCTGCAGGGCAATCTCGATCCGGCTGTGCTCGAGGGCGCGCCGGAGAAGGCCGCCGCGGCCGCCCGCGAAGTGCTCGCAGACATGGCCCCTTACCCCGGCCACATTTTCAATCTCGGTCACGGCATCCGTCCGTCCGCGCGCCTCGAATCCGTGGGTGCGGTGGTCGAGGCGGTGCAAAGTTTCACCAAAGACAACGATGCCGTCGCTGCCCGTTGATCTCGACCTGGTGCGCAAGCACAACCGTCCGGGGCCGCGCTACACGTCGTACCCGACGGCACTGCAATTCCGCGAGGATGCCGATGCCGCGCGGTTGATCGATGCCGCGCGCGCCGAAGCGGGCGGGCTCTCGCTCTACTTTCATCTGCCGTTTTGCGAGAGCCTGTGCTGGTTCTGCGGGTGCAACAAAGTCATCACCACCGACACGTCGCGCGCCGATATTTACCTCGATGCGCTGGAGCGCGAGATCGCCCTGTTTCCCGGCGACGGCTTGCGTGAGCGCCGCGTCGTGCAGCTTCACTTCGGCGGCGGCACGCCGAACTTTCTCAGCCCGGCGCAAATCGCGCGCCTCGGCGCGGTGCTGCGCCAACATTTCGTCTTCGCTGATGATGCCGAATGCTCGGTCGAGCTGGATCCTCGCCCGCTCACCCGGGATCACGTGCGGGCCTTCCGCGACATCGGAATGCGACGCGCTTCGTTCGGCATCCAAGATGTGAACCCCGAGGTGCAAAAGGCCGTGCACCGTGTGCAGCCGGAGGAATGCAACGAACGCGCGTTCGCGTGGTTGCGCGCGGAAGGCTTCGAATCGGTCAACGTGGACCTCATTTACGGGCTGCCCGGCCAAACTCCCGAAACCTACGCCGAGACCTTGCGGCGCGTGCTTGCTTACGATCCCGACCGCTTTGCCGTGTTCAGCTATGCGCACGTGCCGTGGATGGTGCCGTCGCAAAAAATCCTCGAGCGGGCGCAGTTGCCCGACCCCGGAGACAAGCTCGCCATGCTCAAGCTCGTCATCGAGACCCTCACCGCTTCCGGTTACGCCTTCATCGGCATGGATCACTTCGCCAAGCCCGGCGATGAGCTGGTGCGCGCGTTGGAGACGCGCACACTGCAGCGCAACTTCCAAGGCTACAGCACGCGCGGCGGGGTCGAGATCCGCGGTTTCGGCGTCTCGTCCATTTCCCAGACCGCCCGCACTTACCGCCAGAATCACAAAACGCTCGAAAAATATTACGCCTTCCTCGCCGAAGGGCGCTTGCCGGTGGAGCGCGGGCTCGAGCTGACCGATGACGACGTGCTCCACCGCCATGTCATCATGCGACTGATGTGTGATTTTTCGTTGGAATTCGCGCCGGTCGAGGCCGAGTTCGGCATCCGCTTCACCGAGAAATTTGCCCCGAATCTCGCCCGGCTCGATGAGTTTGTCCCCGACCGTTTGGTCGAACGCGATGATCACGCGATCCGCGTCACCGAAGCCGGACGTCTCTTTATCCGCAACATCGCCATGTGTTTCGATGCCTACACCGCGGCGGCCGAAGGGCGTCACTCGAAAACAATTTGAAGATGCCCGGCCCACGTCATGTCTTGGTCATCGGCGCCGGGTTGACCGGACTGTCGACCGCGTTCGCTCTCATGAAACGCGGCGTGGCCGTGACCGTGCTCGAGTCCTCGTCGCGCCCGGGCGGCGCGGTGCAAACCGAGCAGACGGAAGGATTCCTCGTCGAGCACGGGCCGAATTCCATGATGACGAACGATCCGTCCGTGGATGAATTATTGCGCGAGGCCGGCTTGGCTGATGCCATCCTTTTGCCGCAGGCCAAGAAGCGCTTTCTCGTGCGCGAGGGTTGCCCGGTCGCGTTGCCCTCGAGTCCTTTCGGGGCCTTCTCGACGCCGCTTTTTTCGCCGGCCGGCAAATTACGTGTGCTGGCCGAGCCGTTCATTCCGCGAGGCCAGGCGGAGGACGAATCGCTGGCCGATCTCGTGCGCCGTCGCCTCGGCCCCGAAGTGCTGGCCTACGCCATCGAGCCATTCGTGGCCGGAATCTACGCGGGAAACCCTGAAAAACTTTCCGCGCGGCATGCTTTCCCGAAATTGTGGAATCTCGAGCAAAGCCACGGTTCGTTCATCCGCGGCGCCTTGCGTCTGCGCCGATCGGGTCCGCCGCAAAAAATGATCTCCTTCCGCCGCGGCATGGGCGAACTGCCCGCGCGGGTTGCCGAAATACTCGGTGAGCGTCTGCATCTCGGCGTGCGCTTGGAAACCATCCTCCGCGAGGCGGACGGGCGTTGGCGCGCCGGGTGGAGCGAAGGAGGAAGTGCCCGCGAACTGCGTTGCGATGAAGTGGTTTGCACCGTGCCGGCCTTTGCCGTGGGCGGCTTGCCGTGGGCGGATGACTTGCGCGAAGCGCTCGGTGTTTTGCAGGAGATTTCTTATCCGCCGGTCACGGTGGCGGCGCTGGGATTCCGCCGCGACGAGGTGGAACACCCGCTCGACGGCTTCGGCATGCTCGTGCCGGCGGCCGAACAGCGGCGCATTCTCGGCACCATTTTCTCCTCCAGCCTCTTCCCCGGACGCGCCCCCGAAGGTCATGTCCTGCTCACCAATTTCGTGGGCGGCGCCCGGCAGCCGCGTCTTGCGGAAACGGGAGACGATGCATTGGTTGATGACGTCTGCTCCGATTTGCGCGACTTGCTCGGGCTGAGCGGCGAGCCGGTTTTCGCCAAAATCATCCGCTGGCCCCGCGCCATCCCCCAATACAACACGGGCTACGGGAAAATCCTCAGCGCGATGGAAAGACTGGAAGCCGCGTGGCCCGGACTGCATCTTGCCGGCAACTACCGCGGTGGAATCGCCGCGGGCCAATGCATCCAAAACGGGTTGCGGCTCGCAGAAAAAATAGCCGCACCACAACCTCAATCCGCCTCGTGAGTAAAAAAGCCATCCTCCTCCTCAACCTCGGTTCTCCCAACTCGACGAAAACTTCCGACGTGCGCAGCTACCTGCGCGAATTCTTGTCGGATGGCCGCGTTCTCGACGTGAACCCGATCCTGCGCGCTATCGTGCTGAATCTTTTCATTCTCCCGTTCCGCCCGCGCAAAAGCGCCGCGGCCTATGCCACCGTCTGGACCGACGAGGGATCGCCTTTGATCGTCACCAGCCGGCGGCAGCGCGACCTGCTCGCCGCCAAAGTGGAGGTGCCTGTGCATCTGGCCATGCGTTACGGCGAGCCATCCGTGCCGGGGGTGATGAAACAAATCGTCGCCGACGGTGTGGAGGAACTTTTTCTCGTGCCGCTGTATCCCCACTACGCGATGTCGAGCTACGAGACGGCGGTCGTGCAGGCGATGGAGGAAGTCGCCAAACAAAAACCCTCGATGAAAGTCACGCTCCTGCAGCCGTTCTACAATGATCCGGACTACATCGAGGCACTCGCCGAGGCGACAGCCCCCCACCTGCAGGAAGACTATGACATGCTCGTCTTCAGCTATCACGGGGTGCCCGAGCGACATTTGCGGAAAAGCGATCCTTCCCATGCCCACTGTCTCACGGTGCCCGATTGCTGTCATTGCCTGCATCCGGCCCACGCGACGTGTTACCGCCACCAATGCGTCCGCACGATGGAACTCCTCATCGAGCGCCTCGGTATCCCGAAGGAAAAAACCGTGCTCGCTTTCCAGTCGCGCCTCGGCCGTGACCCGTGGCTCACGCCGCAGACCGACGTGACGGTCGAGCGCCTCGGCCACGAGGGCAAAAAGAAGCTGCTCGTGATTTGTCCGTCTTTCGTGACCGACTGCCTCGAAACACTCGAGGAGGTCGCCGAGGGATGCAAAGAAACATTCGAGGAAGCGGGTGGCGAGCACCTCCGGCTTATTCCCTGCCTCAACGAGAATCCGCGTTGGATTGATTTTCTGGCGGAGCGCTGCCGCCGTTGGATGCAGGCGGCGTAGAATCGGTAAATTCCTTCAGCACCCCTTCGAGCGCGGCGGGAATCGTGACAATTTCGTCCTCCGATCCGCCGCGGGCGAAGATGTTGCCGTCAGCCTCGGGCTCGCCCAAGTCCACCGAGGCGATGGGGTGTCCACCGGCGGCTTCCTCCGCGGTGTTCTCCGTGAGCCACGCGTAGAAAGCCAGCCGCCCGGCGGGTGGCTCCAGTCCGGCTTCGCCCGGCGGCATGGTGGCGCGGAAGGAAGCAATGCGCGTTTTGTTGAACGCATCGATGAGATTGTTCACTTGGCCGGCGGTGAATGTACGGCCTGCCTCCGCCGCGCTCCAACCGTCATCCGCCCGCCGCAGCACGAGTTTGTCGCCACGGGTTTCGATGACGATGCGGTCCACCGTGTCGGCATCCACATAGCCGAGCGAGCGATCGCGCAACGATTCGGGTGAGACGTCGAAGAGCGTCAGGGCGGCTGCATCGACCGTGAGCGCACCGCCGCGCGGGGCGAACCGGGCGGTGACGTTTTCCGCCGCCGCGTTGGAGCCGCGCGTGATTTCCAGGTCAAGATTCTCGCCGCCCCCGCGCGGGGTCATGCTGATGGCGGCGGTTTGTCCGGCCAACGTGCCCGGCGTGTCGGGGCCGGCGGGAGACGATTGGAAAGTGGTGATCCGCAAACCAAGCAGGGGTTCGAGAAAGGCGCTCACAGCCCGGGGATCGGCCGGGGCGCGGACAGGTTTTTCGATCATCCACCGTCCGCGCTCGCGGCGCAGGGTCATCTCGCCATCGGCGCGGCGCACGGTGAATTTTTCGATGTCATCGGCCACAAGGCTGGTCAAACGCGGGTCGCGGAAACTTCCGGCCGGCGCGGTGGCGAGTTCGACGATCGTGTCGGGCACGCGCAGGATGTAAGGTTGACCGGCGACGCGCGCGAAAATCTGGGCGGGCAGCGCGGTGTTCGATCCGAGGTCGATGCGGATGTTGTTTTTGCCGCTGAGGTCGAGCCGCACGCGCGGGGTCGCGAGACCGCTTTCTGGCATGGAGGCGGGGTCTTTGGCGGCTTCGCGGTCACGCACTTCGAGGAACCGCGCCGCCATGAGCAAGCGGTCCACCGCCTCGGCATCGGCGCGGTCGGCGGCCGGCGCTTCGAGCCGCCACTCGATGTTCTCGCGCCGCAGGGTGATTTTTTCGCCGCCGCGGGTGAGTTCGATCTGCGTGATCTCTTCCGGATCAAAGACGGCGGCGTAGCGTTCCAACTCCGCTTGGTCGCGGGTCGGCGCGACGGTTTGCCGCAGGTAGAACAAGCCGCCGAGAACGAGCAGCGTGATGACCAGAAGGACGAGGGTGGCGCGCGGGTTCACGGTTCAACGGCGACGACGCCACCAGACGATGAGCCCGGCCAGCGCGGCGAAGCCGGGAATGACAATGATCGTGTAGAGCGCGAGGCGGCTGGTCTCGAGGTCGGTCAGGTTGAGGTTGAAAGAACGCACGGCCTTGGGCGCGATGCCGGCGAGATGCCCGCGGTCGAGCAGCCAATTGAGCGAACTGAGGACGAAATCGAGGTTCGGTTCGGTCATGGATCCGTCGGCGATGAACTCACTGTTGGCCACGACGATGAGGCGCGATGAGCTGACGTCGACTTTCTCATCAGCCACACCGCCGCGCTCGACCATGGCGGCAAGGACGAGAGGAGCCGCTGTGTCGGTCTCTTCCTCGAAGCGCACGCCTTTGTTTTCGTCGGTAACGAATGCTGTTTCACCCCAGAACGGATCTTCGGCGACGAGCATCGGCTCGACGATGGAGCCGGGTGTTTTGTCATCGAGCATGAGCGAACAGGTCCCGCCGGGCAGCATGGCTTCGGCTCCGGCGAGGCGGCGGGTGATGCGGTTGTCGGTGGAGAATTGCCCGGCCACATCGCGCAGGATGCCGGTGGCGAAGCCGAGTTGGATCGTGCGCAGCACGCGGTCGTTGCGCGCGATCACGCCGTTCGACGCCAGAAATTCCCGCAGCAGCGGCATCTCGGCGTCGGGATTGAGCAGCACCATGAGGCGCCCGTCTTTTTCCCAATATTTCCGCAGGGCTTCCATGCTCGCCTCGGGCAAATCATAGCGGGCCCCGGCGATGATCACCGTCCCGGCATCCTCGGGCACGGCGCCGACTGTTCCCAGGTTGAGCGGGGCGACGCGCACGCCCTGGCGTCCGATGTATTCGACGAGCAGCGACAGCCGCGAGTCCTCTCCGACCGATGGTTCGCCCTGGCCTTGCAAAAAATAAACCGCGCGGGCGGCGGGTTCGGAAAGCTCCAGCAGTGCGCTGGTAAGGGCGAGCTCGCCTTTGAACGCCTGTACGCGCGGCGGCTCTCCGGTCAACTGCGGCAGCAGGTCGTAGTCGGCCATGTCGACGGCGCTGATTTGCTTCGAGCGTCCGTCCATTTCCGCAATGACGAGATTTTCCTCGGGACCGAACTGGAACTTCGACTGCAGTTCGCGGGCCCGGGCGACGTTGCGCATCGGGTCGATGTATTCGACGGTGAGTTTGTCGCCGGCCGCGAACTGGTATTCTTTGAGGAGGTTGACCACGTCGCCGTAGACTTCATACCCGGGCGAGGCCGAGGTGGGGGAAAAGAAAACGTAAAGCGTGGCCGGCGAGGAGAGTTGCTTGAGCGTGCTGAGAGTTTGCTCGCCGAGGCGGTATTTCTGGGCGGGTGACCAATCGCCGCGCAGGTAGTAGTGGAACCCGGCGTAGTTGGCCGCGCCGAGCAGCACGCAGGCGAGAAGGATCTGCACGGCGACTCCGAAGCGGATGCCGGCGCGGCGGCGCGATGATTCCTGCGGTGCGGTCATGTCAATTTCTCCAGCGGCGGGATTGGAAGACGTGGAAGGTAAGGAAAAGCACGAAGGCCGTGAGTGAGAGGTAAAAGACGAGCGGCCGCGTGTCGAAAAATCCGCGCGACGCCTCGCTCATGTGCTCGAGCGCGGAAAAGTAAGCGGCCACCTCCCGTAGCGTCGGGGTTACGTTGAGCACGAAAAACGTGAGCAACCCCATGAAAAACAGCAGCGTGATCACGCTGAAGGACATGATGGCCGCGACGATCTGGTTGCGCGTGAGAGCCGAGGCGAGGCAGCCGACCGAGAGGTAAAACATGCCGATGAGCAGCAGCATCGCGTAGGCGCCGAGGAACGGCCCGGCCGCCCCGGCCGCCTCGAGGCGCGTGATGCGGGTGAAGACGAGAAAGTAGAGCAGGCTCGGCAACCAGAGCACGATGTAGAAGAAAAGGGCGCCACCGTATTTCGCCAGCACGACCTGGCTGTCGCGCACCGGCGCGGTCATGAGCGGTTCGATCGTGCCCATTTTGTATTCCTCGGAGAACAGCCGCATCGTGATGAGCGGAAAAATCAGCACGAAGCCGAACCAGAAAAATACGGTGTTGAAAAAGGCTTCGACCACCGTGACCTCGCTGGGTCCGCGGTTCAGCGCGGCCACCCCGGCGTAGAAGTTGAATCCCGTCAGCAGCAGGAAGAAAAACAGGACGACCCACGCCACGGGCGATAGGAAATAGGCGCGGATCTCGCGGTTGAGCAGGGTGAGGAAGGTCATGGTCGTGTCACCATTCTCCGGCTTGGGTGATTTCGCTGAAGACGCGTTCGAGCGTGACTTGCTCGCGGGTCAGTTCGCGCAGGGGCCAGTGTTTCTCGGAAACCAGCCGGGCGATGGCTTCGCGCGGGTCATGCTCCGCATCGGTGCGCAGGGTGCAACTCTGCCAGCCGTCGTCCAACGGCATGACTTCGACTTTGCGTACGCCGGCGAGCGCGCCGAGCGCTTTTTCCAAATCGGGTGCCGCGGCGCGGACCTCCGCGCAAATACCGCCCGCCGTGCGCACGCGTCCGGCGAGGTTTTCCGGCGTGTCCGAGGCGGCGATCTGTCCGCGGTTGATGATGAGCACGCGGCTGCAGGTCATCTCGACCTCGGTCAGGATGTGGGTCGAGAGCAGGATCGTGTGGCGTTTGCCGAGGTCCTTGATGAGTTGGCGGACCTGGCGGATCTGGTTCGGGTCGAGGCCGATGGTCGGCTCGTCGAGGATGAGCAGGTCGGGATCGTGCAGCAGGGCATCGGCCAACCCGACGCGCTGGCGGTAGCCTTTCGAGAGCGCGCCGATCAGCTTGCGCTCGACCTCGCGGAGGTTGCACAGCTCTTTGACGGCATTGACGCGCTGGCGGTTGGTGCGTCCGCGGATGCCTTTGAGCGCGGCACGGTATTCAAGATACTCCTGCACGCGCATCTCGGGATAGAGCGCGACATTTTCCGGCATGTACCCGACGCGAGTCCGGACCTCGCGCGATTGGCTGGCCACGTCGAACCCGGCCACACTGGCCCGTCCGCTGGTGGCGGGCAGGAAGCACGAGAGAATGCGCATCGTCGTGCTTTTGCCCGCCCCGTTGGGGCCGAGGAAACCGACGATTTCTCCTTTCTCGACCGTGAAGCTCAGGTCGCGGATGGCGGTCACGCCGGCGTAGGTTTTGGTCAGTCCTTCTACTTTGATCATGGCGCGGCGCGCGCGG
Organism: Chthoniobacterales bacterium; assembly: GCA_044352715.1. Classification (GTDB taxonomy): domain Bacteria; phylum Verrucomicrobiota; class Verrucomicrobiia; order Chthoniobacterales; family JACTMZ01; genus JACTMZ01. The sequence continues at coordinate 11,424 of JBILDG010000030.1, forward strand.
GCCCGTGGCGCGCGGACCGGCATTTATGCCCCGATTCGGTGGGTCTGGCAAGTGGCGGGGACGAACGGCACCGGGACAAAATGCATTTTCCCGCCGCTCTGTATTGCAACGCGCGCCGGTTCGGGCAATTCTGTCCCGACTTGCCAAATTCATGAGCCAAACGCTGTCGGGAAACTGGAACCAAGAGTTGCTCGAGCAAAACTACGCGCGCTGGAAGCAGGATACTTCTTCTGTGTCTCCGGAGTGGAATGCTTTCTTCGAGGGATTCGAACTCGGGCTGACCCAATCGGAAGAACTGGCCGAAGGAGCCCGGGCCGCCGTGCCCGAGGATGCCGCGCGGGAACGCCGGGCGGATTCGCTGGCCTATTCCTACCGCACCCTCGGCCACACGATCGCGCGCCTCGATCCCCTCGCGGCGGAACCGCCGGAAAACCCTCTCCTCTCGCTCAAGCAGATCGGTTTCACCGAGAGCGACCTCGAGCGCACCGTCTCATCGAAATACTTTCGTGACGGCCAGCCGATGCTCCTGCGCGAGATGATCGCGCAACTGCGGGAGATCTATTGCGACACGATCGGGGCGGAGTTCATGCACATCCAGGATCCGCGCATGCGCAACTGGATCCGCGAACGTATCGAGAACCGCGGCAACGGCAACCGTGCCGACGTCGCCCTGCACAAAGCCGTCCTACGCCAACTCTACGAGGGCGAGACCTTCGAGCACTTCCTCCACACCCGCTACGTCGGGCAGAAACGCTTCTCGCTCGAGGGCGCCGAGTCGCTCCTCGTCATTCTCGACACGATCCTCCAGCGCTGCGAGATGCACTCGGTCGAGGAAATCGTCATGGGCATGGCCCACCGCGGACGCCTCAACGTGCTGGCCAATTTCCTCAACAAGCCGCTCACGCTCATCTTCAACGAATTTTCGGAAAACTTCATTCCCGAAGTCGTCGGCGGCAATGGCGACGTGAAGTATCACCTCGGCTACCACACCGACCGCATCACTGCCTCCGGTTACAAAATCGGTGTCAGTCTCGCCGCCAATCCGAGCCACCTTGAAGCGGTCGATCCCGTCGT
>JBILDG010000213.1:0-3807 GCA_044352715.1 Chthoniobacterales bacterium
CAACCGCGAGAAGTGTAGCGTCCTTCGATAGTGAAAACCGGCGTGCCGTCGGAATCCTTCCAACGCTTTTGCAGAGAGAAGATTTTTGGCGCGGACGCCTCGAAGAGCGCACGCGCCGCTTTTTCCAGGCTTTGCGCCGTGAGGGAATTGTCGATTTTGATCATAGTTTTATTTTCTTAGAGGCGACGCAGTTGAAAACCGCCGTCCACATCAATCACGGCACCGGTGCTGAACGGAAAATCACCGCGGCAAAGCGAAGCAACGGCCAAACCGACATCCTCCGGCGTACCCCAGCGCTTTTGTGGCACAAGCCCCTCGGCGATGAGCTTGTCGTATTTATCCGTCACTCCGGCGGTCATGTCCGTCTTCATGATGCCCGGTCGCACCTCGTAAACCTGCACGCCTTCGGCGGCGAGGCGCACGGACCAGAGTTGCGCCGCCATGGCGAGACCGGCCTTGGCAATGCAGTATTCGCCGCGGTTGACCGAGGCGGTGTGCACCGAAATCGAAGTCACGAAAACCAACTTGTAGCCGCCGGGCAGTAGCGATTGGCCTGGATGATCGATCCACCACTTCGCCGCCAGCTGGCTCAGGAAATACGGTCCGCGCAAATTCACCGCGATGACTTCATCGAAATTCTCTTCCTGCGCCACCGTGATATCCAACCGCGCCCGCGGCGCGATGCCCGCGTTGTTCACCAATGCGTCGATGCGGCCGAATTCGCCGAGAACGGCGTCCATCATGGCTGCACGGTCCTGCGAGGAGGCCAATTGGGCAGACACCGGAAAAAACTTCTGATTTTTGTCCGAGGCAGCCTCGCGGCAAAGTTTCACCGCCTCGTCGGCGGCCGCACGGTTCGAGGCGTAGTGGATCGCCAAGTCATATCCGGTTTTTGCCAGCTGGAGAGCTATCCCTCGACCGAGGCCGCGGCTGGCACCTGTGACTAAAGCAACGGGGCGTGTCATGTCTGCATACTTGACCATCGCGCGTTGGTGTCGCTATGGCTGAAAACGCTTTCTTAAGCACAATAACGACTTTATTTATTGTGCTGCTTTTTATTCTTTGCTCCTTTGGCTGGCGGTTTTCCCGGCGTCGATCTGGCAGCGGCAGGCTTCAACCGTGTTGCGCATGAGCATGGCGATCGTCATGGGTCCCACCCCGCCGGGCACGGGCGTGATGGCGCGGCACTTGGGCGCCACGGTTGCGAAATCGACATCGCCCACGAGGCGGTAACCGCGGGGATCGCGGGGGTCAGTCACGCGGTTGATGCCGACGTCGATAACCACGGCACCCTCGCGGACATGGTCGGCGCCGAGGAAATGCGGGCGACCGATCGCGGCGATGAGAATGTCCGCTTCGCGGCACACGGCCGCCAGTTGCGTGGTGCGGGAATGGGCCACGGTGACCGTGGCGTCGGCGCCTTTGTGCAGCAGCAGCAGGGCCATCGGTTTGCCGACGATGAGACTGCGCCCGACAATGACAGCCCGGGCTCCGGCGGTCGCTATCTCGTGAGCCCGGAGCAGTTCGAGGCAGCCGAGGGGCGTGCAGGGCACGAGGGCGGCGGGGTCGTCCATGGCCAGAGCCGCGACGTTCACCGGGTGGAAACCGTCGACGTCCTTGCGCGGATCGATGGCGCGGACGATGGCGGCCTCGTCGATCTGCGGCGGGGGCGGCGACTGGACGAGGATGCCGTGGATGGCGGGATCGTCGTTGAGTGCGGCGACGATGCGGAGCAATTCCTCCTGCGTGGTCTCCGCCGGTAACTCGATTTTGCGAGAATGCATGCCAATTTCGCGGCAGGTTTTGTCCTTGGCGCGCACGTACGCCAGGGAGGCAGGATTTTCGCCGACGATGACCACGGCGAGCCCGGGGATGACTCCGGCCGAGCGGAGGCCCGCGATGGCGCGGGCGGTCTCCTCCTTGCAGCGGGCGGCGGTGGATTTTCCGTCGAGGATGTTCGTCATGGCCGGTGGTGGCAGGCGCCGGATCACTCGAAGAGGATCGTCTTGTTGCCGTAGACGAGGACGCGATCCTCGAGGTGTTTGCGCAAGCCGCGGGCCAGCACGGTGTTTTCCACGTCCTTGCCCGAACGCATCATGTCCTCGATCGTGTCGCTGTGGCGCACGCGAACGACGTCCTGCTCGATGATCGGCCCGTTGTCGAGTTCCTGGGTCACGTAGTGGCAGGTCGCGCCGATGAGCTTCACGCCGCGCTCGGCCGCCTGGTGGTAAGGCCGCGCACCGATGAAGGACGGCAGGAAGCTGTGGTGGATATTGATCACGCGGTGCCGATAGCGCTCGCAGAGCCACGGCGGGAAGATCTGCATGTAGCGGGCCAGCACGACAGTGTCGGGCGCGGCCTTCTCGATGAGGGCCGCGGTGCGCTCGAACCCGGCCTGCCGGGCCTCGGGACCCGGCGGCACCGGCACGTGGTGGTAGGAAATGCCATACCACTCGACCAGATCGCGCAGCGTTTCGTGGTTGGAAATGACGCAGGGAATCTCGACCCGCAGATCCCCGACTTTGCGGCGGTGCAGGAGATAAGCCAGGCAGTGGTCGAATTTGCTGACCAGCATGACGACGCGCGGCACGCGGGCGGCATCGGCGAGCCGCCATTCCATTTGCAGTTCCTCGGCGACCGGACGGAGATTCTCCCGCAGCGACTCGACCGTCGTGCCATCGGCGGGATGATCGAAGACCCAGCGCATGAAAAACATCCCGCCCGACGGCTCGTGGTATTGGCCGGCTTCGGTGATCGAAGCACCGCGCCCGGCCAGGAAGGTCGAGATGCGGGCGACAATGCCGGGGCGGTCGGGACAGCTGGCCACCAGACGCAGCCGGAGTGCGTCAGTCTTCATTAAGGCGCTGATAAGACACCGTGGCGCGGATGGGCGTCTGGACGTGGCGTTCGACGATGGGTTTCCTCGAACCGCCGTCTTCCTCGCCCCACACGACGGTGACCTCTGACCCGTCGGCCACATCCTCGTCGAGCATGGCGAGGGAGAACCAGCCGCGGACATTCGCGGTGTAGACCGTGTAGGTGGACAGCCCGACCATGCGGTCGCCGGCCAGCACTTTGTCGAAAGGCAGGATCGAGTAGTAGGCATTCGGGGTTTCCATGTATTTGTAGCGGTCACCATGTCCGAGTTGGCTGGCAAAAACGCGCAGCACGTCCTCGTTGTTCCAGCGTAACCAGAGCTTGCGCCGGTGCGGCTGACCGGCCTTCGCCTCGAGGGCGGCCCGCCCGATGAAGTCATGGTCGAATTTGACGTGCCGTCCGTACCCGAGGTCCCACGGCGTCTGGTAGTAGTCCTCGATGCGGTCGGAATAGAAGCTCCCGCCCAGCGAGGCATTGGCCTCGAAGCCGTTGGCCGGCAGCCACTCGCGGTAAGGTTTCATGCTATCGCCCGCGTAAATGGCGGGCATGGGCGAAGGGATCCATCCGCTCTCCGGCGAAACCGTCGCATAGGCGCGGCTGCCGCCGCGGAGCAATCCGAAGGCCGGACCCGCTTCGAGCAGCGCGGCCAGCACGGCCTCGCCCTCGGCCACTGGGCCGTGCAACTCGAGGCCGCCCATGCGCGACATGTTGTGGTTGAGGGCGCGCACTTTCTTGCCGGCGATCTTCAGGTTGCCGAGATGGAAGAAAGGAATTTCCGGGAAGGGTCCCTCGTGCACGCTCTTGATCAGATCGAGCGCGTTGGGCCCCTGGATCTGGTAGCGGTAAATGAGCCGGCTGCCGTCGTTGCTCACCGTGCGATCGTCGCGGGTGATCTTGACGTCATAGCCGCCGGTGCGCGCGTGGAACTCG
>JBILDG010000214.1:0-3800 GCA_044352715.1 Chthoniobacterales bacterium
ATGGCACTGTCACCCACCGCTTGGGATTCGAGATAGCCGCGCACAGTGTTCAGGCCGCCCATGGAAAACTGCTCGCTGTCCACCAACGCGTTTTGCGTGGCTTGGCCCTGCACGACCGCTTTGATCTGGAAGTCATACCAGACGTCGTGCTCATAGCTGGTCAGACCTCGAAAATAAAAATAGTTGCCGTTGGCCGCGTAACGTCGGTTGTCGAATTCGACCTCCCCGCTGCCCATGCCGCGGAAGTGCCAGTTGAAAGCCCCGTCCAGCTGGAAGCGGTAGTCTTTGCCCATCCAGAATCCGTTGTAGCTGAGAATGAACGGGTAGTAGGTGACCGGCGACGAATCGATCAGCTCGTTGTTGAACGACAGCGATTGCTCGAAGCTTTTATAGTCCAAGCCGAAGGTCAGATTATGAAAAAGCCCCGGCTGCCGCGTGGGCAATTCGGCGATCATGCGACCGCCGTAGATCTCGCCGTTGCCGGCCGATGCGGTGCCGCCCAAGGTCGAGACGTCGCTGTTTTGCCGGATGGCCTGGGCCATGACGCTGAGCCAATCCACTCGCGGCACCGGCGCAAGGTAGTAACCCGAGTAAACCAAGGCATCGTTGACGTCCTGCGGGGCGGTTTGGAAGGCCAGCCCGATGGTGTGGCCGAGCTGCCAAAGGTTGTCATAGCGCACCGAGGCATCGAGGCGCAGGGGTGTGGTGTTGGCGCTGTAGCGGTTGTTCAACTCAACGCTGGCGTGCAGCGGAAAAGAGTCTTCGACCACCAGCTCGACATCCACCGACCCGGGCACCGCACCGGGTTTGAACTCGGGAGTGACGCGCAAGTCCGCCCGCTTGTTCAAGCGGATCACATCTTTCTCCACATCGCGAAAATTCGGGATCGATCCCTCGGCCAACGAAGGGGCCAGACGCTTGATCCGCTCGATGTCATGGAAACGCGAACCTTTGACCGTGAGCCGACCGACCGGCATTTCCTGCACGGAAAGGATGACCACTCCCTTGCTGGCGTCCTGCGGCGGCACATCCACCACCACTGTCTGATATCCCGCGCGGTGGTAGCGCTTTTCCAATTCCGCCCGCGCCAGCTCGACATCTTCCTCCGTGCGATCGGGTCCCATGTAGGCATAAACAGCCATGTCCACTTCGTCACGCGGGAGTTGCCTCACCCCGATGATGCGATACTCACGAATGTAAAAACCCTGCGGCGGCGCTTGTTCCCCGCTGGCACTGACCGCAGCCGTCTCGACTCCGCGGGCCAAGGCCGGACTTATCGACCAACCAGCCGAAAAAGCCACACACACACCGGTCAAAACACGAACGAAACGCGATGTCCGGAAGATCCGGAGAAACGCGAGGCGACGTGTGCTGCGCAATGGGCAAAACATGGGTGAGCAAAGACCCCGAACCCTGCCTTTCCATGCCCCGGAAAACAAAACCCGCATTGTGAACTTTCCGTAACATTGGCGGTTGCCACCTCAAAAAAATGTCCCGCACGAGGCGGGACATTTCTACCAAGCGGATCGGGACCCGCTTCACTGAGCCGGGTCGGTTACTCTACGGTCGCCAGAGCGGCTTGGGATTTCGCCACCACCGCTTCGGGCAGCGGAATGTAACCCAACTCGTCGGCGTAAGACTGACCCTCGGTCAGACCGAAATTCACAAAGTCTTTCAAAGCCTTGAGCTTCACCGCATCCGGATATTTTTTGTAGAGCATCAACCAAGTGAAAGAGGTGATCGGGTAAGCGTCCGGGCTTTCCGAGTCGACCGGCCAAGCCCGGAGATTCTCGGGTAACTCCACCGAAGCCAGAGCCGCGGCCCCGCTGGCCGGTCCAGGTGCGACGAAACGCCCCGATTTGTTTTCGATCGAGGCCATCGAAAGATTGCCCTGCTTGGCGTAGCCATACTCAATGTAGCCAATCGTCCCCGGGGTCTGCTTGATCAAGGCTGTGACCCCCTCGTTGCCCTTGCCTCCGATGCCGACCGGAAAAGTCACCGTTTTGTCGTAGCCGACTTTCTCGTCAAACTCGGGGCTGATCGCCGCGACGTGCTGGGTGAACACATAAGTCGTGCCACTTCCGTCCGAACGGTAGGCCACGTTGATCGGTTGATCAGGCAGCGCCAGGCCGGGATTTGTAACCACAATCGCCGGATCGTTCCACTTGGTGATGGCTCCGAGAAAAATTCCCGCCAGAGCCGCACGCGAAAGTTTCAAACCTTCGATGCCGGGCAGATTGTAAGCCAGCACGACGCTTCCCGCCGTGGCAGGAATCAATACCGTGCCGCGGGCCACTTTGGACATCTCCTCATCGGACATGGCCGCATCGCTGGCCCCGAAATCCACGACCCCTTGGACGAAGTTTTTCACGCCGGCACCGCTCCCGACCGATTGGTAGTTCACCTTCACGGCTGGTTCCTTCTTGTTGTATTCCGCTCCCCAGCGTTGGTAGAGCGGCGCGGGAAAGGTCGCCCCGGCGCCCGAGAGTTGCTGAGCTTGCAGGGAACTCACCGCGAGGAGAGAAGCTGCACCGAGTAAATGAAGAGCATGGAGTTTGGTCATAGCGATGAACCTCCGAGAGTAAGGAGATCGGGAAAAAACTACCAACAACGATCAGGCAACAATTTCGACACATTCACCCGTGCGGCGAGCCAGCGTCTTCAGTCGTTCCTCATCTGATAGCCTTCGCCGCGCTCGGTCACGATCCACTCGGCCCGCTTCCCCAGCTTGGCCCGCAGCCGCCTTACATGCGTATCCAAAGTCCGGTCCGTTGCCCGGCAACGGCTGGGTTTTTCCATGCCCCAGACATAGCGGAAAAGCGTTTCCCGTCCGACAACTCGGCCGGCCTTTTCTATCAGAATGGCGAGCAGCTTGAACTCCTTGCCCGTCAGGTCGAGACGCTCCCCGTCCAGGCGGATTTCAAAATTCGTCCGGTGAAATTCAAAAGGTCCCACCCGGAGGACGTCATTCGCCTGCGCGGCCTGATCGTAACGTCGAATCACCGACTGCAGCCGCAAAACAAGCTCCCGCGGATCGAAAGGCTTGGTGAGAAAATCATCGGCGCCGGATTCCAACGCATTAATGCGCGCCTTGGGGGTCGACTTGCTGGATAGCACAACCAGGGGAATGTTGGCCGTGGTGGTGTCACCTTTGAGCGAGCGGCAGATTCTTTCGCTGCTCCCATCCGCGTCGAGCACAAGGGCATGCGGGCTTAGGTGGCGCGCCGACTCGAGCGCCGATGAGCCGTTCGTGCCCTCGTGGACCTTGAATCCCGCCTTGGCCAGATTACGACGAACGATGCGGGTAAAGTCGCCGTCGCCACCGATCAGCAAAACGTCGGAGCCGGCACTTTCGGGGTGGTTCATGCGGCGCACGCTAAAAAGTCACGCACCAGCCACAAGGCGAAACAGCCAAAGTGGCGAAATTGTTACACTCGCCCACGCAGCCGCAACTGCCCGAATCTACCGCGCTCCTGCTGGAACGACGCCTGGCTTAAATTTTGATATTATACCAACGTCCCGAAGCTTTCATGCTTTCGCCGGCGGTCCCGGGGACCACGCACGCCCTCGCGCGTTGCGCCGTGCGCCTCGCGCGGCGCTTTGGCTGTTACAGGTTCATCGGCAAGGGCGGCCGTGCTCCCCGAGACCGGCAGACCCTCCAGGAGGAGGCCGCACAACAAAAGGTCATAAGTCGAAGAGCTTCGGAACCTCGAACTTCTCCGTCCAGCGCGGCGTTGCCCCGGGTTGCGAAGCAACAAACGCGGCCACCTTGGCGCAGATTGGCGCGGCTTTGCGGAGAT
>JBILDG010000215.1:0-3731 GCA_044352715.1 Chthoniobacterales bacterium
AGGCCCGCGCCATTTTTGAAGCCGCGGCTGAAGTGCAGAAGAAAGGTATCAAAGTCCGCCCCGAGGTGATGATTCCTCTGGCTGGTTTCCCGAGGGAACTTAAGTTGCAAATCGACCTGGTTCATCGCGTGGCCGCTGAAGTGGCCAAGGAGAAAAAAGTCAAATTCGACTACCTCGTCGGCACCATGATCGAAGTACCACGAGCCGCCTTGGTTGCCGATGAGATCGCGAAAGATGCAGAGTTCTTCAGCTTTGGAACAAACGATCTCACCCAAACCACCCTCGCCATGAGTCGTGATGACTCCGGCTCATTCCTTCCTGTCTACCAAGAGATGGAAATCGTGAAGAAAAACCCGTTTGCCAGCATCGACACGACCGGCGTCGGCAAGTTGATGAAAATCGCGGTCGACCTCGGTCGCAAAGAGCGCAAGAAGATCAAACTGGGCATCTGCGGCGAGCATGGGGGTGACCCGGATAGCGTGACATTCTGCCACGAGATTGGCCTCGACTACGTGAGTTGCTCGCCATTCCGCGTGCCAATCGCCCGCTTGGCAGCCGCACAAGCGGCCTTGGGTTGATCAAAATAGGGAATTTCCCTCCCCCTCCATCCCGTTCCGCGCATGGCGCGGAGCGGGATTTTTCTTTGCACGTTCCGCACCGGAAAGCAGATTGATCAAATGCAGCAAATCCTTCAGCTGGCTGTCTTTGCAGTAATCTCGACCACGTTTTTCCACCCACTGTCAGCGCGTGAATTCACCGTATTGACCTACAACGTTGAAAACCTTTTCGATGTTGATCGTATTGCCATGTTCGAGGACTACGCCGAGACAGGCGAGGAGAGTGCCTACTCGCCATCGAAGCTTCTCAAAAAAATACAAACCATCTCGCAAGTGATGAAAACATTCAACGGAGGCAGCGGGCCGGATGTCGCTTGCTTCAACGAGTTCGAAATCGACTTTTCCCCGGACTCGTCGGCGGGCGACCTTGCTCTCTTTCTCGAGAAATACCGCAACACGACAGTTGAAAGAATGTTAACGACAGAGCTGAGCGACGAAATCCGCGGCCTGCCCGTGGAAGTGCTATTGCTCAAACACTTGAATGACAACGGCATGACAGGATACCACGTCGCCGTTGGGGCGGATGAACCCGATTTTGCAGCGATGGCGATCAAAGGACGCGGGGTACACAAAAAAGCCCACAAAAACGCAGTATTCAGCAAATTTCCGATCAAAGATAGACGTAGCCATGCAACCCCGGATGCCCGGGACATACTGGAAGTCACGCTGGCTGTAGATGGCCATCCACTGACCGTTTTTGTGAATCACTGGAAGTCCGGCGCCAGTGATTTCGCCTCAGAGCAAAGTCGACGATTCAATGCCAAAACCCTGCGCGACCGTTTGGACGCCATATTCAAGGATGATCCCGCCGCCGATATTCTCATCACAGGTGATTTTAACAGCCAATACAACCAACTGCAGATCTACCCATTTATGGGACAAACCGGCCTCAACACGGTGCTGGGCTCTCACGGTGACGAGAAGGCAACCGCCTTGTCTTCGTCCTACTCGCTCTACAACCTTTGGTATGAGTTACCTCCGGAGCAACGGCGATCTGACCATTATTCGGGAAAATGGGGCACATTGATGCAGAAAATTATAACTCCGGGACTCTACGACTACCTCGGCATTCAATACGTGGATAACTCCTTTGATGTTGTCTTGGTTGATGGAATCAACACCGCAACCCCATTCAAACTGCCTAAACGGTGGAGCAACCGAGGGGAGGGCTCCGGGGCCAGCGATCATTTTCCCATCAGCGCACGTTTCCGAACGGTTGCCGATGGTGATAACTTGCGGCGCATCCAACTGGAATCACCCGGCAAGGAGGACGGCCCCAGCAAACTCTTTGAAATCAATGTAAACTCGATCCGGCCGGAAGATGCCCCGATTTTTACGAACGAAGCTGTTGCGGAGGCAGGCACGCATATGGGTGAGATTTTCCGCGTCACCGGAAAAATTGTTTCACTAAAACCCCTCACCATGGAGGTGGACGGGCAGGAATACCTACTCTGGTCGCCCAAGGTTGAACTGAGGAAGCGCATGCAAAGCTATCCGAAAGATGGCCGCGTGAGCATTCTCGGGGAATTCGGCCAGCACAAGGGCAGGCTGCAATTTATCGTTGCCGACCCCTCTTGGCTCCTGCAAGAGCCGGCGGGGAAAAAGACAGACTGAAATTTATCACGCCGATCGTTCTTCGATCTCGACGTAATCCCGTTCCGTAGCTCCGGTGTAAATTTGCCGGGGACGGTGAATTTTTTGCTTCGGGTTCGTCGCGATCTCGCGCCAGTTGGCAATCCAACCGGGCATCCGACCGATGGCAAACATCACCGGGAACATATCAACAGGAATACCGATAGCCCGAAGAATAATCCCGCTGTAGAAATCGACGTTCGGGTAAAGCTTCCGCGAAACAAAGTAGTCATCGCTGAGCGCCACTTCTTCGAGATGCCGGGCGATATCAAGCAAAGGATCTTGGATGCCCATGGCGGTGAGGACACGCTTGGCGGCTTCTCCCAAGATGCGGGCCCGTGGATCGTAGTTTTTATAGACACGATGACCGAAGCCCATGAGACGACGCTCACCTTTCTTCGCGGCCTCGACAGCCTTGCGTCCGTCGTCACCGGAGGCCCTGATCTCTTCAAGCATTTCGATTACTGCGGCATTGGCTCCGCCATGGAGCGGGCCCCACAGAGCACATACTCCGGCTGAGACGCTGGCAAAAAGGTTGGCCCCGCTCGACGCGACCATGCGGACGGTCGAGGTGCTGCAATTCTGTTCGTGGTCGGCATGAAGCAGCAGAATCAAATCTAGGGCGTTGGTAATTTCCGGCTTCGGGTTGTAGTCCCGATACGGCTCGGAGAACATCATATGCAAAAAGTTGGCCGCATAACGCAAATCCCAGCGCGGATAAACAAAGGGCAGACCGCGCTTGGTGCGGTAGGACATGGCGGCCAGCGTCCGGACTTTGGAAATAAGCAGAGCTGCCGCCCAGTCAAAATGTTCGAGATCGATTTCCCGTTTATGCGTGGTCATCTCGGGGTAGTAGCAGCCGAGCGAATTCAGCATGGCGGAAAGAATGGCCATGGGATGCGAGCTGTGGGGAAAGCCCTCGAAGAAATGACGCATTCCTTCGTGCACCGAGGCGCTCGAAGCAACGCGCCCACGGAATTTCGAGAGTTGCTTGGAGTCAGGCAACTCGCCGTAAATGATCATGTAAGCAGTCTCGAGAAATATCGACCCCTCGGCCAAATCCTCGATGCGGTATCCGCGATGGCGAAGCACACCCCTCTCGCCGTCGATGTATGTGATATCGCTCTGGCAAGAACCCGTATTGGCATAGCCATCATCAAACGTTATGTAGCCGCTCAGATCGCGCAGGGCGCGAACATCCACAGCATGCTCTTTTTCCGTTCCGATGATCACCGGAAGATCCACGCTCTGTCCGTCGGGTAAAGTCAGCTTCGCTTTTTTCTGTTCCATGGCTCAGTAAAGGGTCAAACCTGTTCAACGTAATCTGCATACCAAGCAAGAGGCAAACAAAAGGCCCACCTGCTCGCGTTTTTTTTGGAGGGACAATCTCTTGTAACTATTCGCCCTTGATGACCGCTTTACGCATATCTCCGTCGGTCAAAAACGCGCGGTGGAGGGCATAAGCGTTATCGAAACTCTGCG
>JBILDG010000217.1:0-3676 GCA_044352715.1 Chthoniobacterales bacterium
TGTCCCCAAGTGCCCACGATGAGTTCCCTCTGGTCCGGGCCATACCACACCGTGGTCTCGCTGGGCGACGTGTAGGTGGCCTCGCCCGGCAGAGGTGCTTTGTAGGGTATCGGTTTGTAAGGGTAATAAGGCCCGTAAAGTTCGCGGCGATTTTCGGGAGTGGCGCAGGCGGTCAAGCCGGCGCAGACAAGCAGGAAAAGGGGGTTCAATCGCATGGCGTTATCCTATAACCCCAAGCTGCCGCTGATGGCATCAAAAAGATGCTAATCTTTGCGGGCAAACCCGACAGCCAACAGGGCGACCAGACGCGTGGATGCTGCTTCCAATTCCGCCACCAGCGACTGGACTTGGCCCCGGAAAAACGAATAGGCCGCCATCGCCGGAATGCCGATGACCAGACCTGCCGCGGTGGTAATGAGCGCTTCGGAGACACCCTCGGCCAGCATGATCGGCCGCGAGGCGACGATGTCGCTGGCCACCACGCTGAATGATTTGATCATGCCGAGAACGGTTCCGAACAACCCTATCATCGGTGCGATCGTCCCGATATCGGCAAGGTATGCGATGCGCTGATTGAGCGCGGCAGCTTGGCGCGTGCCTTCTGTTTCAGCGATTTCCCGCGCTTCGGCAAAGCTTGCTTCGGGATGCTGCGTCACGAAATCGAGTGTCCGTTGCATGATCCGCGCCACGGCCTCGCGATGGCGGTTGGAGATGGCCAGCAATCCGAGATAATCGCGTTTGCGCAGCAGGGCATCGGCGGTCGTCATGTATTGACGCGTGACCACGGCCCCGCGTCGCAAGGTGAAAATATAAATCAACACCAGCATCACACCGATCACGGAGAGAATCCCCAGCGGAATCATCACGGGACCGCCGGAGACCAGCACTTCCCAGAGGCTGGATTCAGGACGGATGGGTGGCAGGGAATCTTGGGCCAGGGCGCCCGCACCTGTGGAAAAGAAAGCGGCAACTGCGGCGAGATGCTTCACGCGGGGCAGATTAGCAATCCTGCCATCCGATGCAAGGGTGGCGGGAAACCACGGACTCGTTATATTTGTGTTCATGCCGGCCGAAGAACAACCCGACCTGCGCGCCCGTCTGCACGATGTGCCGCACAAGCCCGGGGTCTACCTGATGCGTGATCGTTTCCATCGGGTCATTTACGTCGGCAAGGCGCGTGATTTGCGCAAGCGTTTGGCCCATTACTTCACGCCGGCGCGTTCCCGTCTGGCTGATTTGAAAACGCGCGCACTGCTCGACAGTGTCTGGGACTTCGGGGTTCATGTGGTGCGGTCCGATGCCGAAGCGGTTCTGCTCGAGGGGCGGCTGATCAAGGAATACCGGCCGAAATACAACATCTCTTTCCGCGACGACAAAAATTTCCTCCAACTCAAAATCAACCTCGATGAACCGTTCCCGCGGTTCCAGTTGGTGCGCTTGCGCAAGGAAGACGGCGCCCGCTACTACGGGCCTTACGCTCACTCGGGAGCCCTGCGGGCCACGGTGGAGATCCTCAATCGCAAATACGGCCTGCGCTCCTGCCGACCGCGTATTCCCGGCGAAAAGGATTACCGTCACTGCCACGACGACATCATCAGAAAATGTTCCGCCCCCTGCCTGGGAAAGATCAGTGAAACAGCCTACCGCGAGCGTATCCAAGAGGCTTGCGCGTTTCTGGAAGGTCGTAGCAAGGATGTGCCGGAGGAACTCGAAGCCGAAATGCAGGCGGCGGCCAAGAGGCATGACTTTGAAAAAGCGGCGGCCTTGCGCGACCTCATCACGGCGCTTCGTCGCACGGCGAAAAAGTCCCGCCGCTTCCTGCGCGGAGATACGCTGCCCTCGGCCAAGGATCCGGTCGGGGACCTGCAGGCACTCGGTGAGTCCCTCGGCTTGCCGGCTCCGCCCGCCATCATGGAGTGTTTTGATATTTCCAACATCACGAACACGCACGTGGTTGCCTCTATGGTGCGCTTCAAAGACGGCGTGCCCGAGCGGGCGAGCTATCGCCGCTACCGCATCAAAACGGTCAAGGGACAGGACGACTTTGCCAGCATGGCCGAGGTGGTGCGCCGCCGCTATGCGCGCTTGTTGAGCGTGGCCCGCGAGGTTCATCCTGATGTTGCGGAATTTTCCCAGGACGAACCCGGTGAAGCCCTGGCCCGGCTCGAGCTGCCGCCGGGGGCCCGCCTCCCGAATTTGATCATCGTGGATGGCGGCCGCGGACAGCTCTCTAGCGCTTGCGGGGAACTGGCGAGGCTGGGGCTGCACGGGCAGCCGATCATCGGATTGGCCAAGGAGCGCGAGGAAATTTATTTCCCGAACGATCCGCAACCGCTGCGCTTGCCGCACGAAAGCGGAGCCTTGCAATTGCTGCAACGTATCCGAGATGAGGCGCACCGCGTGGCCAACGGTTACCACCAGCTGCTCATGAAGCGGCGCGTGTCCGAGAGCCGTCTCGACGACATCGAGGGCGTGAACAAGTCGCGCAAGCAGGCTTTGCTTCGGGCCTTCGGCTCGGTCGAACGCATCGGCCGGGCGACGGCCGAGGAAATCGCCGCCGTCCCGGGTATCGGGGAACGATTGGCTGCGCAAATCCTGCAAGCGTTGGCGCGGTGACTGGCGAAACGGTTGCACCGGGCGCCTCTTTGAATTTAGCTACGTCCATCGCACTGCAACATTACATCAATGCCGCCCAAGGCTACCTCGAGTTGGGCATGACAGACGAGGCGCTCGCCGAACTCGCGCGCGTGCCGGAGTCCGAACGCTCGCACCACGATGTCGAGCAACTTCGCGTGTATATCCTCATGCGGGCACGGCGCTGGCAGGAAGCGCTGGATGCCTGCGAGAAACTGCGGTTGGCCCATCCGGAGTTGGTCCTCGGTTACATCCACGGTGCTTTTTGCCTGCACGAGTTGGGGCGCACGGAGCAAGCGATGCAGCTCCTCAAAGAGGGGCCCGCCGCGCTGTTGCGGGAACCGGTCTATTTTTACAACCTCGGTTGTTATCACGCGGTTCTCGGTCAGCCGGAGGAAGCACAGAACTACCTGCAGATGAGTTTCAACATGGACGAGAAATTCCGGGAGATCGCTCGCTACGATCCGGATCTGGAAGGAGTGATCGGCCAGTTCTAATGTGGAAGATCGAACAGGAAGCGCTGGCACGGGTGCGGGCGGCTTTTGAGGAAAATTTCACGCGAGGTGAGGAACTCGGCGCGGAGGTCTCGATCTGGCAGGAAGGCCATGAGGTGCTGCGCCTTCACCGCGGCTGGCGGGATTCGGGAGAGACCATCCCGTGGGGTGACGAGACGCTGGTGCTTGTGTGGTCCTCGACCAAAGGTCCGGCTGCCGCTTGTGTGCTGCACGCGTTGCAGGAAAAAAAGATCGGCCTCGAAACGCCGGTGGCTTCGATCTGGCCGGAGTTTGCGGCGGCTGGAAAAGGGCACATCAATTTGGCCCAGCTGCTGGCCCATCGCGCCGGATTGGCGGTGCTCGATCACGAGGCGCTCAGCGTTTTTGATCTCGAAGGCGTGGCTGAAGCCTTGGCGGCGGAGTCTTCACATTGGGTTCCCGATACCGCGCATGCCTACGCGCCGCGCACCTCGGGATTCTGGCTCGATGCCCTGGTCAGGCGTTTGGCGGGAATGTCGCTTGGTGCTTACTGGAAGAAAACATTCCAA
>JBILDG010000218.1:0-3675 GCA_044352715.1 Chthoniobacterales bacterium
GTGACCGTGAATTTTGACGAACTCCACTCCACTTCCGAAATGGAGTAAACCAATAAAAATATGCCTCTCGATAAAATAAAAAAATCTCTCGAAAATAAAATCACAGAAAATAATCCGCACACAAATTTAATTCCAGAGAATCAAAAAAACCAGCCGTCGGCCCACGACACGCGCACGGATGGTCCCGAGGTTCACGAAGGAATCGAAAAAATGAAAAACCTTTGGCGCATGGAACCGGCAGTGCGCCACATCATGCGACGAAGCGCCGCGCTGGCCGACCAACTCACCGAACAGGATGTCGAGGATGATGCCCGTGTGATCCGTGAGGCTGCAAACGCAACGATCATCGCTTACGATCCCCACCTGAAAAAGCACGTTGAGCGACCAGATCACAAGACCAGGCTCGCGGCCACGACGCTGCGGCGTGCCTACCACGAGGGGTTGCCGGTGAAGCGCGAGATTTCCTTGCAGGGGAATTTCGAGAGCGGGGAGAGCGTCATCGAGCGAATCAAAGCCTCGCCCGAGGCGATGCGAATGCTGGGCCGGATGAGCGTTCAAAAATCCCCCTCTATTTTTGAGGCCGAAATCACTGGAGAGCCGAAGCCGGAAAGGTAGCGTTCAAGAATCGAACGATTATTGAATAACCGGTTGACCGCCGGTTTGCTCAAGCATACAGCCAACCATGAAAAATAAAACCAACTCCGACCACGAAACAGGCCAGCGCCGCAACCAGGCGCCTCGCCAGCGAGTTTTTATTGACCGGCAAGGCATAGGTGCCGAAACAGCCCGTCAAACGCGAAAAATCGCCACGCAGGAGGCCGCATGAGAATCGCGACCTACTACCGAGTGAGCACAGACGACCAGACCACCGAGCCGCAGCGGCTGGAATTACTCGACTATTGCCGCCGACGGGGCTGGGACCGCATCACCGAGTTCAGCGATGTGATCAGCGGGGCCAAGACCGCCCGTGCCGGTCTGGATGCGTTGATGCGGGGTGTGCGCAAGCATCACTTCGATGCGGTTCTTGTGGCCAAGCTCGACCGCCTTGGGCGCAGTTTGCCGCACTTGGCGCAGGTCATCGCCGAGATGGACGCCCACAAGACGGCTCTCGTTGTCACCACACAGGGAATCGACACGACCGAGAGCAATCCGGCTGGCCGGTTGCAGATGCACGTTCTCATGGCGGTGGCGGAGTTTGAGCGGGAGATGATCCGTGAGCGCACCAAGGCCGGGCTGAAAGCGGCTGTGGCGCGGGGAAGCGCCTTGGGGCGGAAACGCAGGGCATGGACGGCAGCCGAGCTTGCAATGGCCCAAGCCCACCGAGGGACTGTCAAAGAGCTCGCTGCGCTTCTCGGGTGTAGCGCCGGCACGGCCCATGCCATGATGAAAGCGGAAACGATTTGACAGCGAAAGCCTGCCACGGCAACCATGATCCATGGACATGAACGACATGGTGCGATCAAACCCAGGCGCATGGTTTGAGACTTTCGGGCGCATCCGCGATACATCGGGCAAGCAGGTGACGCCGCGCATGAATGTGCTGCAACGCCGAATCAACGCGCTCTATGTGCAGCGGCTTTTGGAGCAGCGGCCCCTTCGGGCAATCGGCCTCAAGCCTCGCAAGCGGGGATTCTCGACGATGGTGGCCGCGATCCACTACGCGCAGATGCAGAATTTCGCCCACCAAGGCGTTGTCATCGGAGACAAGCTGGAGACGGCGGATGTCGTTTACCGCATGATGCAGAACTTTGCGGACAACGATGGATTCCGGAAGCATTGGGGGAGCAAACCGGATGCGACAAGCGAGCGGATGCGCTTCCCGCACGGGTCGTTGCTCCAGCAAGCCACGGCGCGAGGGAAGGCTACGGCGCGCGGCATGACGCCGCAGTTCATCCACGGCACAGAGGTGGCGCACTGGGAAAGCCCCGAGGAGGCGATGGATGCTTCGATGAACGCCGTGCCGGATTCAGGGTTCAACACGGTCTTTTGGGAATCGACCCCGTTCGGCGCGGGCGAGCCGTTCGCGCAGACATGGGAGGCAGCGCGATGGCCCACGGCAGCGGAGTGTCCTGATGGGCATGAGTATTGGCGGGGATGGGAGGCGGTGTGCCCAGACCAGCCCCCAAGCGGATTACGCGACCTGCTGTTCGTGCGGGTGTTTGCCGCCTGGTATGAATTTGACGAGAGCGTGGTGCGTTTGACTCCCGACCAGAAGCGGGAGATTCGCGACAGCATGGACTCGGAGAGTTGGTATCGGGGCGAGCGGCGTTTGATCGAGCTCTACGGCAACGAAGGCCCGGCGGGTCAGCGATTGGGGACCGAGGTCGTGGATGCGGATGTGTGGGAGCAGCTGGCATGGCGCAGGCTCACGATTAAGACCAAGTGCCGAGGGAGCGTTCGCATTTTTGACGAGGAGCATCCGGCTGATCCGAAGTCGTGCTTCCTCGCAAGCGGTCGGCAGGTGTTTGACGAAGACGGCCTGACCCACATCCAGCTGCTTTGCCGCGAGGCCCCGGCTTATGGGGATGTGAACGACCAGAGCGGGCGGGCGACTTGGAGGCCCACGACTTTGGACGCAGCGACCGTGTGGCGCTGGGAGCAGCCGAAGGTGGGTTGCCGGTATTTGATCTCGGCGGACTTGGCCGAGGGGGAAGACCAGACAAAGGGAGACAACCCTGATGCCCACTCGGCGCTTGTCTGGCGTGACGAGTATCTTGACGAGCGAGGCGTGGTGTGGCCGATCAAGCTGGCAGCGCGGGTGCGCCCACCGAACCGCATGCCCATGATCCCATTTGCAAGGCTGGTGCGGGCGCTGGCGTGGTATTACGGAAATTGCATGATCATTCCCGAGATGAACAACTCGGGCATGTCATTCATGACGGCGTTGCGGATGATGGATGGCGGGCCATGCCCCCCGATTTGGCAGCGGAGGGAACGTGATCCGCACAGCGGCACCGAGCGAGCATGGGATGGATGGAGGACTACCGACAGCTCGGAATACAAGGGAGTGAGGGCGACGATCATTTGGCACATGCACGAGTTGCTGCGGAACAAGGCGGTGGAAATCCGTTGCCCGCACATAGCGACGGAGCTGGCCGATTTCGTGGACAAGGGCGGGCGGATGGAAGCCGGGAGCGGGCACGACGACGATGTGATGAGCACGGCGATCGGGCTCTACAATATCGGGAGTGCCACAGAGTATGCGCTGGCAGTCCGGAGCGATTTCATGCCTCGGGATGTGGCCTTGCTGGAGGCGATGGATACAAGGGGCGCGATGTTGGCGATGAAATGGTGACAGCTAAAAACTTCTTGACAGCGTGAGTTCGCGGGGTTAGTTGCGAAGCAACCCACCGACTCACTTATGGCATATACACTCGACGATGAAGAATTCTCCGATCTACAGGCGCAAGAGAGTAACTACACTCCCAAAAAGCTAGTTAGGCAACAATCAGCAGCCGATGAGGAAGGTAGCAGGATGAAGGCTGCTAATCTTGTGATCGCAAAGCAGCAAGCAGACATGTCGGCGGAAGACAGGGCCATCGATAACGAATACAAAAAAGCGCAGACGCTGGCTATCCAGGCAAAATTACCGGAAAGCTACAAGCGGAAGATAACCCCTAAAAAGATCGTGCATCGCGGTTTAGATGGGAAGATAAAGGACGAAGGCGCAGACGG
>JBILDG010000031.1:0-12122 GCA_044352715.1 Chthoniobacterales bacterium
AATTGTTCCCACGATCCGATCCTCGCATCATCCTGCAACAACTCGGCCGTGGAACGCACGGCTTCCTCTCGGGAGGAGGCAACCAGATCCAGACGCACCCGCGACGGATCGACCAAGCGGTGTCCGGGAATCATACGTTGGTGCCACTCCACTTGAGCTTCTCCCGCAGGACCTCGCTGAAAGTCCTTCCCGGCAACGTGGCCAATTGCAGTTTCTCCTCGGACCGGGAAATGCGGAGAACATCGCACTTGTCGAAATCGCGCACCTCCTGCCCATCCACATTGACCGTGACCCCCGGGCCGCCTCCGACCAAGCGAAGCTCAAGTCTGGAACGGTCGGAAAGCACCGCCGAACGGTTGGTCAGAACGTGCGGGCATATCGGCGTGAGCACGAGGCAAGCGCTGTCGGGCAAAAGCAACGGACCGCCGGCAGACATGGAATAGGCGGTGGATCCGGTCGGTGTGGCAACGATGAGGCCGTCCGCGTTGTAAACACACAACTCCTCGCCATCCACGAGCACCTCGACTTTGATGAGTTGCGAGTGCTGGCCGCGACTCACGACCGCATCGTTCAGCCCGGTGAAGGTTTCGATAATTTTGCCGCCTCGCTCCAGTTCCACACGCAGCAGCGTGCGGGAGCTGAATTGGATACTGCGTGCCGCGATACTTTCCACCGCACCGGCCCAATCCTCGCTGCTCACGCCGGTAAGAAAGCCGAGCGAACCTAGGTTGATGCCGAAAATAGGCGGCACCGGACCACGGACCTGATGCAAGGCCCGCAAGATCGTGCCGTCGCCGCCGAGCACGATCAGCAGATCACAAACCGATGCCAAAGTTTGCTCATCCAAGCCGGCGTCAGTCGCTCCGACCAGTCCGGCCGTGCGGTGCTCGAGCAACACTTCTACCCCGTGCCGACCCAACGCCTCGCGCAAGGACTCCACCAACGCCGCCGCCTGCGGCTTGTCCACTCGCGCCAAGATACCTGCTTTCATGGTGTGATCAGGCAGAGAAACTCTTTGTTGCCGTCGGCCCCGGTGATCGGCGATTCGGTCACCCCGCCCCACGTCCAGGCCCGGCCGGCGGCAAAATCACGGATTTTTTCAACCGCTTTCCGGTGACTCGATTCGTCACGCACCACCCCGCCCCGCCCCACTTCGGCACGGGACAATTCGAACTGCGGCTTGATCAACGCGACAATCATCCCGCCGTCAGTAAGAACCCCCGCGACAGGCGGCAAGACCAAAGTCAGGGAAATGAAACTCACATCGATCACGGCCAAGCGCGGCCTTGCCGGCAAATCCGCCGGTTGTAGATGGCGCGCGTTGCAATGTTCCACCACGACAACCCGCGTATCTTCGCGTATTTTCCAAGCCAACTGACCATGCCCGACATCCAGGGCAAAAACTTTCCCGGCACCGTGTTGCAGCAGGCAATCGGTGAACCCCCCGGTCGATGCACCGACATCAAGACAAGTCCACCCCTCGGGCAAGATGGAGAAAAATTTCAATGCCGCCTCCAGCTTGTGGCCACCGCGCCCAACATAGCGATCCGCCCCGCGCACTTCCAAAGGCGCGTCATCGGTGAGGGTTTGCGAGGCTTTGTTCATCCGTGTCCCGCCGGAAAAAACCTCTCCGGCCATGATCATGCGCTGAGCTTTTTCCCGCGAGGGAGACAGCCCGCGCTGCACGAGCAGGACATCCAATCGCTCTTTCCCCATGCCGCCGGGATTCAATCCGTCCGCACGCCGGCGTCATGCAGGCGGCGCTCGAGCTGGCGTATGCGCACTTCGGCCATTTCAAGCTGCTGGCGGCGCTCGACGAGCAGCAACTCCAGCTCGCGGATGCGTTGCTGGAGATTCTGCCGGATCGTCCGTCGGATGGGCTCATGAGGAGTGATATCCTCGATCGGGGGCAGCGCGCCTTGGTAGAAGCCGCTGTCACGCAAGGCCATCTCCTGACCGCTGCAGCAATTGATGAGCGTGGTGTCGGCGTGGATCTCACCGAGCCGGAGAAATTCCTGCACCGCCTCCTCGGTCGTCGGGCCGTAGTAGGATTCCTCCCCAAGCTGGATCAGGTAATCCATGTGAAGGTCTTGCAACATCGGGGCTTTGATCCATTTGACCCGGTCCTCACTGACCATGTCGAGCGGGGCGACCTGGGCGGATCGTGCCCATTCCTTGAGCTTGGCAAAATCAACCGGCCCGAAGACTTCGTTGTCCTCGTGCTTGCGCAGATACCATTTTGCCGAGTGCTCCATGGGGAACACCCCGAGTGTCTCCCCGCGTGAAGCCGGTGACCAGCAAATCCAGCGGCGGCCGCATCCGCTGCCACTTGCATGATGCGGCGCAATGCGTCACTATAACGGGTCGATGTTCAGGCTCACGCGCCAAGAACGCAGATTGGTTGCCTTTATCCTCGCAGCATTTGTTGTCGGGCTTGGTCTCAAGCACTGGCGGGATATGCGGACGGCCGAGGCAGCCATGGCGGAGGTGCAAGCCCCTTGACCAACCATGCAAAAACCGGCCTTCCACGAAACGCTTGAGGCGCTCATCGCGCGCGACCAACGCTACAGCCGCGAGGCCTACGGTTTTCTCCGCGACGCACTGGAATTCACCCAAAAGCGGCAACGCAAAGCCCGAGCCGCCGGCACGACGCACGTTTCGGCAGGCGAACTGCTCGACGGCTTCCGCGAATACGCCCTGCAGCAGTTCGGCCCGATGGGGCTGACCGTCTTGGAATATTGGGGTATCCGCTCGACCGGTGATGTGGGGCGCATGGTTTTCAACCTCATCGAGGCCGGCGTTTTCGGTCGGGCCGAGGATGACCGGATCGAAGATTTCGAGAATGGCTTCAGCTTCGAGGAGGCATTTGTCGATCCCTTCCGCCCCGCGCAACAACGGCCCGCCAACATCACCCTGCGCCAACGCAAAGTTGCACAGAAGACCGGCTGAGCCCGGAGAGGCTCCCGCGCGGCGGCGTTCTACTTATGCAGCACTTCCTGCCCCAATCCGAGACTGCGGCCGCCGCACTCGCCCGCGGCCGCACCCTCACCCGCGTGCTGCCGAACGGGTTCACCGTGCTCGTCGAGCCGGACCACTCCGCTCCGGTGACCAGCGTGCAAGTCTGGGTGAAAAGCGGCAGCATCCATGAAAGCGAATGGATGGGCGGGGGATTGTCTCACCTGCTCGAGCACATGCTTTTCAAAGGCACGGAAACGCGCGGCCCCAACGAGATAGCCCGCGCCGTGCAGGAAGCCGGCGGCTACATCAATGCCTACACGTCCTTCGACCGCACAGTCTATTGGATCGATGTGCCCTCGGACGGCACCGCCACGGCCATCGAGCTGCTCGCCGATGCCGTGATCAATTCGACCTTGCCCGACGATGAATTTGCCAAGGAGCAGGAAGTCATCCGTCGGGAGTTTGCCATGGGCTTCGACGACCCGAACCGCATGAGCACCGAACTGATGCTGTCGACGGCCTTCAGCCACAGCCCCTACCGCCATCCCGTCATCGGCTATCTGGAAATTTTCAACCGCCTTAGCCGCCACGATCTTGTGGCTTATTACCGGGAGCGCTACGTGCCGGATAACATGTTTCTCGTGGTGGTGGGCGATGTGGTTCCGGCCGATGTTTTTGATCTCGCCGGAAAATGGTTCGGTGCGGCCGAGCGGAAATCGCTCGCCCCGCTTTACATACCACGCGAGCCCCAGCAACTCGGCCGCCGGGAGGCCCATGAGGAATTTGACACCGAGCTGGGTCGCTGCTCTCTCGTCTGGCACATCCCGCCGGTTACGAACCCCGATACGGCCCCGCTGGATGTTTTGGCCGCCGTGCTCGGCGGCGGACGCAGCACCCCTCTCCACCGCGAGTTGCGCGAACGACGCAATCTGGTCCATCACATTTCCGCCTATTCTTACATGGCCGGCGAAATGGGACTCTTCGGCATCGACTTTCTCTGCGAGCCGGGCAAACGCGTTCATGCCGTGGAGGCCGTCCTCGAAATCGTGGCCCGCTACCGCGACGAACCCGCCTCCACCGCCGAGGTGGCCAAGGCGCGTAACAACATCCTCGCCGACCAACTCAACAGTCTGGCCACCGCCCGAGGTCGGGCTTCCGACATTGGCGGCAGTTGGTTGCTGGCGCGCAATCCGGATCTTGGTTCCGAATACCTCGGTCACATCGGGCGGGTGGAAGCCGGCGCTCTCCAGCGCGTGGCACGTCAATACCTCACGACTTCCGGACTCACGGTCACATCGCTCAACCCGCGCGGATCGCTCGATCTGATCAACCGTGCTCCCGCCGGTAACATCACGAGGCACATCGAAAAGTTCACGCTGCCCAACGGCCTGCGTGTGCTCATTTGCCCGGACGCCAAACTGCCGCAGATCCATGCCGTTGCCGTTTTCCGCGGCGGCCTCCTGGCGGAAACCCTGCAGACCAACGGCATCACCGCCTTGGCTGCCCGCACCTTGATCAAAGGAACCGCCAAGCGCACGGCCGAGCAGCTCGCCGAAGAGATCGAGCAGGTCGGGGGTCAAATACGCGCCGACTCGGGCAACAACAGCTTCAGCGTCTCCATCGAAATGATGAAACCCGACTTGAAGCTCGGTTTGGAAGTTTTGTCCGACGTCCTCAAACATGCATCTTTCCCCGCGGACGAAATTGCCCGGGAAAAACAGGACCAGATCGCCTCCATCAAAGCCGAGGACGAACAAATCACCGCCGTGGCCCGCCGCGTCATGCGCCGCGCCGTGTTCGGCGATCACCCCTACGGCCTGCGATCCAACGGCACCGAGGAATCCGTGGCTCTGCTCGAGCAGAGTCAACTTCAGGCATTTCGAGATTGCTGCGTCACGGCCCGGAACGGCGTGCTTGCCATCTTCGGCGACATCACCGTGGAGAAAGTCCGAATTTTG
The DNA here is from genome assembly GCA_044352715.1 of Chthoniobacterales bacterium. Classification (GTDB taxonomy): domain Bacteria; phylum Verrucomicrobiota; class Verrucomicrobiia; order Chthoniobacterales; family JACTMZ01; genus JACTMZ01. The sequence goes on from JBILDG010000031.1 coordinate 4,917, forward strand.
GCAGAGGAGCTTTTCGGCGATTTGCCCGCTGGCGAATTGCTCATGACCGATCCACCGGTGCCCGCCCCGCTGATGGAGCCGGTCGAGATCGTCAAAAATGAACCAAAGCAACAAGCCGTCCTCATGGCTGGCTTTCTCGGTGCACACGCCCTCAGCCCCGACCGGGTTGCCTTGGAACTCATCGACACCGCCAGCAGCGACATGGCCTCGCGTTTTTTTCAGCGCATCCGCGAGGAACTCGGTCTGGCTTACTTCGTCGGCGCCTCGCAAATGATGGGCTTTGCCCCCGGAATTTTCACTTTTTACCTCGGAACTGATCCCGCCAAGGTGGATCTCGTGCGCAAGAATTTCGATGACGAGATCGCCGCCTTGGCCCGCGAAGGCCTCGACGAGGGCGAGTTGGCCCGCGCCAAGAAAAAACTCATCGGCGCCGAGTCCATTCGCAACCAATCACTCGAAGCCGTCGCCCACGTCGCTGCGGTGGATGAGCTCTACGGCTTGGGCGCGGATCACTACAAGAATCGCGCCGCCGAGATCAACGCCGTCACGAACGAACAAATCCGCGAAGTCGCCCGGAAATATTTCCACCAACCCTGCCGCGCCACCGTTCTGGTGACACCGGCGCAACAATCCGAATAACCCCATGGCTGAAGTTCAAAAAACACCCCAATCCGGCGAAATGACCCGCCGCTTCATCGAATTCGTTCTCATGCAGGCCCAACAAATCGCCCTGCTGCTCGGACAAATCCCGGGCCCCGAGGGCAAACCCATCGAACCCAACCTGCCCGTCGCCCGGATGTTCATCGATCAGCTGGAGATGATCCGTGAAAAAACCCGCGGCAATCTTTCCACGGAGGAAGCCGACGTGCTCAACAAAGTGCTGGCCGACCTGCAACTCTCATTCGTCGAAGCAGGCAGCCAAGGTCCCGCGCCCGAGCCCGCTCCGCCCCTCCCAACCGAGGAATCGGCCAAGCCGACCGAGCCGGACGACGACGGCAAAAAGAAGTTCACCAAAAGCTACGGTTGATCACCGCAATTCCCCCCAGCAAACTCGCGGCATGGAAATCACCCAAACCGAAATCAATGGTGTTACCGTGCTTGCGCTGACCGGTCGTTTGGATGGAGTGACCTCGCACGCCGTGGAGCAGAAAATTGCCGGGATTCTCGCGGGCGGAACCGAACGTCTCGTCTTCGATTGCTCGCACGTCGATTACGCCAGCAGCGCGGGCCTGCGCGTATTTCTGTCCACCGCCAAGAAACTCCAGAAGCTCGGAGGACGCTGCGCTTTTGCGGCTCTGACCCCCGAGCTACGCGAAATTTTCCGTGTTTCCGGATTTCTCGATGTGCTCGAAATCCACGACAACGTTGCCGCTTCCACCGTATGAGCACAAATTTACCGCCGATCACCTTCGTCGAAGAAATCGTGTTGCTGGCGCTGGACGACGAGACCGGCGCGCCGTTGCCTTTGCCTGTGACCGCGCTCGGTCACGGCTTGGCTGGCGCCGTCATTGCCGATCTCGCCGTGGCCGGCAAGGTAGACACCGACGCTCAACAACTCACCGTGCTCGATGCCTCGCCGACCGGCGATTCACTGCTCGACCCGTGGCTCTCGCTCATCGCGGCCGACCCGCAACCTCATCCGGTCACCCATTGGCTAGCCGTGCTTTCCGACCGGCAACAGGAAATCGAAAAGCCCGCCTTGGAGCGCCTCATCGCCCGCGGTATCCTGCGACGGCACGACAAAAAAATTCTCTGGGTCATCGGCCTGCGCCGTTATCCGACCATCGACGGCACCGAACGGGCCGAGGTGCGCACCCGGCTGGGTGCGCTCATTCTCGGCGAGGAACTGCCCGACCCGCGCGACGCCATGCTGGTCAGTCTGCTGGCCGGATGCCGCTTGACCGACCGCATTTTCAGCGGGCCCGAATTTGCCGCCCGCGAGCAACGACTCGCCACTTTGGCCAAAATGGATCTTGTCGGACGAGAAGTCGCCGCGGCCACCAGCGAGTCGATCGAAGCGCTGACCTTGGCGATGAATTCCTCGATCTCCCACATTTGACCCTTCCATGCCTTGGGAACATCACACCGAACCGCTGGCCGACCGGAAAGTTTTCGCCGGGCGCATGGCCAGACAGTTTCTTTTTGCACTGATGCTGGTCGTCGCTTCCCTGCTAGCGGGCATGGTCGGCTACAAGACAATCGGCAGGCTGGATCTGGTCGACTCGTTTCTGGAGGCGAGCATGTTCCTGAGCGGAGCCGGTCCGCTTTATACCGAGCGCAGCTCGGACAATGCCCTCAAGATTTTCTCCTCGATCTACGCGCTCTTCAGCACGCTGATTGTGGTCTCCATCGTCGCGATTCTGGCCGCGCCGATGGTGCACCGCGTCATGCACCGTTTGCACCTCGACCGCAGCCGTCGTTGAGGCGCCGGTTACTTTTCCCCCAAGTCAGCCGCGATCCGGTCGCAGACCGTCTTGAGCACTCTGACCCGCGCATACCATTTGTAGTTGGCGGGAACGACATGCCACGGCGCAAATTCGGGTGATGTGTGCGCGAACATCTCTTGGGCGGCTTTGATGTAATCGTTCCAGCGGTTGCGATTGCGCCAGTCCTCATCGTTCATTTTCCACCTCTTGATGGGATCGGATTGGCGCTTTTTGAAGCGCGCCATTTGCTCCTGCTTGGTGATGTGCAGCCAGAACTTGATGATGATGGTGCCATCGTCATGAAGAAGACGCTCGAATTGATTGATCTCGCTGAAGGCGCGCCTCCATTCCGGCTTCGTCGCAAACCCCTCGACGCGTTCGACAAGGACACGGCCATACCAAGAGCGATCAAAGATGGCCATTTCACCGCGGGAGGGCAGCTTGTTCCAAAATCTCCACATGTAATGGTGCGCGTATTCCTCGGCCGTAGGTTTGATCGTCGAGTAAACACGCAGGTGGCGCGGATCGAGACGTTCGACCAACCGTTTGATCGCCCCGCCCTTGCCGGCCGCATCGGGACCTTCCACCACGACGATCACACTTCGCTTGGCCTCGCGCACCGCCAGTTGCAATTGCAACAACCGCAGGTGGCCATCGCGCATTTTCTGGCGGTAGTTTTCCGTCGTGTGACTCTTGGACTGGTCGAGCGCGGAGAGAATGATGGGGTGTTTGGCGGTGGTTGCTGGCATCGAGCGCAAAACTGAACACACGGCGAAAACCGCGGCGAGCGTTTTGTTGCTAAAAAAACAAAACCCCCGCGACCCGGAGGCCGCGAGGGTTTGCGAGGAGGAAAACGATCAGGAGTAAGAAGCTTGGGCGCCTTTGATGTTGCGCTTGCCGATCCAGGGCATGAGTCCACGCAGGCGGGCTCCGGTTTTCTCGATGCCGTGCTTCTCGCCCTTCTTGAGGAGAGCGCTGTATTTTTTGCGGCCCTTTTTGTCTTCAGCAATCCACTGGCGGGCAAACTTGCCCGTCTGGATGTCCTTGAGAACTTCTTTCATCCGCTTCTTGACGTTCTTGTCGATGACTTTGGGACCGACGGCGACGTCACCCCACTTGGCGGTGTCGGAGATACTGAAACGCATACCGGCGATACCCGCCTCGTTCATCAGATCCACAATGAGCTTCAACTCGTGCAGACACTCGAAGTAAGCCATCTCGGGCTGATAACCGGCCTCTACGAGCGTTTCGTAGCCGGCCTGTACCAGAGCGGAAGCGCCGCCGCAGAGCACGGCCTGCTCGCCGAAAAGGTCTGTCTCGGTCTCTTCTTTGAAAGATGTTTCAATAACCCCTCCACGGGTTCCGCCGATGCCTTTGGCCCAAGCGAGCGCGGTCTTTTTGGCCTGCTTGCTGGGGTTTTGATACACGGCAATGAGCGTCGGCACGCCTTTGCCCTCGGTGAACTGACGACGGACGATGTGCCCCGGGCCTTTCGGCGCGACCATGATGACGTCGACGTCTTTGGGCGGTTTGATCGTCTTGAAATGAATGGCAAAGCCGTGGCTGAAGAGCAGCGTTTGGCCTTTGCGGAGATGCGGGGCGATGTCCTTGTTGTAGACGGCCGGGATCTTCGTGTCGGGAACCGCCACAAATACAACATCGGCCTTTTTCACCGCTTGGGCGGTGTCGAGCACGGTGAAACCTTTCTTCTTGGCAACGGCCCGGCTTTTGCTGCTGGGGTAAAGGCCGATGATGACCTTCACGCCGCTTTCTTTGAGGTTGAGGGCGTGGGCATGCCCTTGGGAGCCGAAGCCGATCACGGCGACCGTCTTGCCTTTGAGGTTTTTGAGGTCGGCGTCTTTGTCTGTGTGGATTTTTGCTGGCATGGGTTGATTGGAAAAATATCTCAGGCTTCGGCCGTGCGGGAAAGAGCCACTTTGCCGGTGCGCGTGATGTCGGCGATTCCGTAGTTCTGCATCAGTTCGATGAATTTGCTCACCTTGCTTTCGTTGCCGGTGATTTCAATGACCAGTTTGTCGAGGCGGACATCGATGATTTTCGCACGGAAAACGTCGCAAATCTGCAGAACCTCGGAACGCGTCTGGGCGGTCACGTTCACACGCATGAGCACCAACTCGCGGTCCACAAATTCATCGTCGCGGAAATCATCCACTTTGATGACATCGACCAGCTTCTCGGTTTGCTTGGTCACCTGCTCGAGGACTTTGTCGTCGCCCCGCACCACAATGGTCATGCGAGACATGGATGGATCGATCGTCGGGGCGACGTTCAGCGTGTCGATGTTGAAACCGCGGCCGCTGAACATCCCGGCCACGCGGGTCAGCACGCCAAAGCGGTTTTCGACGAGAACAGACAAAGTGTGTCGCATAAAAGGATTGGTGAGACTTCCAGAATTCAACCCGCACGTCAATCGCCCAAGCCGTCCGGCGCCAACCGTTCAACCGCCGCCGCCAGAGCCTCGATTGTCCGGAGGGCTTCCTCGGGTTTGTTCATGCGACTGAACGAAACCCGCAGGCTTGATCGCGCCTCCTCATCCGGAACACCCATCGCCCGGAGGACATGGGAAGCATCCGGCGATCCGCTGCTGCAGGCGGAACCGATCGAACATGCCACCTCCAGGCGGTCCAGGCCGGCCAGAAGATCATGAGCTTCCAGCCCCGGCAGCGCGAAATTCGAGGTGTTCGGCAAGCGTTGCGCCGGATCGCCATGGAATTTTACTCCGGCAAACCGCTCCCGGAGCGCCGCTTCGAAAACGTCCCGCATGGCCGCGACCCGCGGCATCTCCCCGGGCAACGCGACCCGCGCCAACTCCGCGGCCGCGCCCATCCCGACAATCCCCGGCACATTCTCCGTGCCCGCTCGACGGCCTCGTTCCTGACCGCCGCCAAACAACAACGGCGGCAACCCCATCCCGGGACGCACATACAAAGCACCGGCACCCTTCGGTCCGTGAAATTTGTGCGCCGAAATGGAAAGCAGGTGCACCGGCCCGCGATCGAGGTCGATGGCGATTTTGCCCGCGGCCTGCACAGCATCGGTGTGGAAAACAATACGGCGCTCGTCGGCCAGGCGCGCCATTTCCACCACAGGTAAAAGCACGCCGGTCTCGTTGTTGGCCCAGACCAGAGTGACAAGCGCCGTGTCGGAACGCAGGGCGCGCTGGTATTCGCCGAGGTCAGGTTGGCCGCCCGCATCGACGCCGACCCACGTCACCTCATACCCCTCGCGCTCCAGCTGCTTGCAAAGATTTTTGGTAGCGCTGTGCTCGATGGTCGATGTCACGATGTGCCGCTTGCCCGGTTGGGCCGCCAGCGCTCCCCGCACCGCGGTGTTGATCGATTCCGTGCCGCCGCTGGTGAAAACCACCGACTCCGCTGCCGCCCCCAACAAGTCCCCGACCTGTGCCCGGGCTCTCTCCACCGCTGCGCGCGCCGTGCGACCCGCCGCATGCGGACTCGAAGGATTGCCGAATTTCTCGCCAAGGTAAGGCAACATCGCTTTCCTGACCTGCGGGTCGACCGGCGTCGTTGCATTGTTGTCGAGATAGATCATGGCTCGGCCGGCCGTTCATACCAAAAGGCGCAACGGTCGCGCCGCCCCAGATTTCCGGGCCAAGCACAGACGGCAACTTGTCTGGCCATCTGCCACACCGTGAATTGCTCCACCTTGCGCGCGGATGAAGGCACCTCGTGATCCAGCACATGAAAATCCAAACCCCGCGCACGCCCCCAACGCTTGAGCGCACGGGCAAAGCCCAGCTCCTCTCCCGCATAAACCTCCTCGTTGAACCCCCCGGTTTCCATCCACCCTTCACGCAGAGCAAAAAAATACGAGCCCGCCGCCAGACGGAAATTCCGGCTCAGCCAGTTCCACGCACTCACCGCTCGCTTGGCCGCCCGGCCCAAAGCGGCCCCTTCCAAGCGCACACGCGCGCCGCCGCCGCAGAATTTACCCGAATCCAATGCGGACAACGTCCCCGCCAACACCTCCTGCGAGAGAATGGCATCGGCATCGAGCCAGATCAGCCAATCCCCGCCGGAGGCCGCCGCCGCAGCATTGCGGGCACGGGCAATTTGGCGATGCGGTTCATGGACCACCCGCGCCCCCGCCGCACGCGCGAGATCGGCCGTCCTGTCAGTCGAGGCATTGTCGCAGACGATGACCTCGTAAGCGGTCAATTCGACAGCCGCCGCCGCACGATGGACCGATTCCACCGCGCGCCCTATCAAACCCTGCTCATTGTAGGCCGGGATAAGAAAAGTGGTGAGCCGATCCGCTTGCACCGCTCCAATCTGCCATGCACGCACCGGCTTGCAAACATCGGGAAGTAAAGAGGAAGTTTGGTTTTTGCTTGCCCCCCACGGCCCCTTCCCACGCACCATGGGCCAAACATGAATATCATCATCGTCGGCGCGGGCGCCATCGGCCTCCACATGGCGCGAACGCTGTCCGACCAGGAACATTCGATCTGCCTGATCGAGCAGGATGAAAAACTGGCGTCCGACCTCAACGAGCAGCTCGACAGCCGGGTGCTCCACGGCAGCGGAGCCAGCGTCGAAGTGCTGGAGGAAGCAGGCATCGCAAAGTGCGACGTGTTGTTCGCCCTGACGAGCCACGACCACACCAATCTCGTGTGCACATCGCTCGGCAAATCACTCGGCGCCCGTCGCAGCATCGCCCGCACCAGCCTTGCCACCCAACGCGAGCAATGGCTTTACGATTACGCCGAACAATTCCGCGTGGACTACCTCTTCAGCCC
>JBILDG010000219.1:0-3656 GCA_044352715.1 Chthoniobacterales bacterium
GGGCCGCGTTGGCCGCAGTCTTTCAGGATGAAAACATTCCAACATTCTTAAGAATGTTGGAATGTTAGCTAAGGGAACGTGGGGTGTATGGAAACGTATGGCCCCCCAAGTGAACGATAGGGAGCGGCGGATGCGGTTGAGGCAGGTTTGTGGGGATTTATTCTGGAAACGGAGTGGAGAACCGGAGGCGTAGCCGTAGATAGGTCGCCGTGGCGATCAACTGATACCGGAGGCGCAGATGGGTCGATTGAAGCGACCAAATGGCCCTCAGGCAAATAGGTCGCTTTAGCGATCAACTGATATGCAAAGTCGGGCTTTCCGGGTAAAGGAAGACGCCTTCTCCAGCCCCTTGGAATGTCAAATGTCAGGATGTGATCCCAACGGTTCCAACTGACATCTCAGCGAATGGAAGTCGCTGCCAGTTCAAGACCGTGCTTGGTCATGGCTTGAAAATGCTCGGTGTTCAGCGTTGCCAGCTTGGCTCGCTGCAGAATGGCGATGGCGGCAATCATCACATCGACGCGCCTCGACCGAGGACGACCGATTTTATTGAAGAGCTCAGCGGCCAGTGCGGCCGCAGCGCTATCGAAGGGGACGATTCGCTTCCCGACCAAGTCGCTCATAGCGGCGACATCTTCGATCTTTGCCGGACCGCAGAGGAATTCATACCAAGCTGGAGCAGGTGTGCAGAAGATCTCGCCGTCATCGATCCAACGCAGCAGATGTCCGGATTCCGGACGGTCATGGCTTGTGCCACCGATGAGGTAGTTTGCGTCCAGGCAAATCACTACGCTCTCCACGTCTCGCGGTCTTCGTAGACTTCGGCGATGCGTGCCGTTGCGGTCGCGCCGTTGATACCCCGGCCGCCAGCCAGCAACTCCTTCAGCTTGGCTGCAGGATTGCTATGGCTGCTGTCAGCAACCTCAAGTGTAGCCACAATCTTCACCTTGGACGAGCGCATGTCGGCAGGAAGAGGCAGATGCAGAGTTCCGTCCACATCCGGCTCCAAGATGGCGGTGATCTTGTTCACAGGGCGAAGAATAGCCCACGGCACCAGCCGCCGCAAACCGGATTCCGGCCTTTGAACTCCGTTATCTGACGACCGACATCTGCCCACTGCCAACTGTCCTTGTTTGCCCTCCGGATTGCCTCTTTGGTTATACGCTCGGCGCGTGTTACCTTCTTCGAACTCCCCGATGAAAACTTCCCTTATTATTCCGGTCTATCTTTTGGTCTCCCTTGCCTGCGCACCTGCCCGCGCGGAAGAGGACGCAGACGCAACCAAGCACTTCGATCCGCAAGGCAAGCCGCCCTCGACGTTCACCCTCGAGCTGCGTGACGGCGTGAAGGCCGAGTTACCTTTTTCCGACAAGCGGGACTTCGATGAAGCAAAGAAGGGTTTCATCGCCGCGCCGCCTTACAAGCAGATCAAGGCAGACGCGGGTCATGTCGCGTGGAACATGGGCAGCTACGAGTGGCTGCTGGACGGTCGGGACTTCGCGAGCATCAATCCTTCGCTGCAGCGCCAAGCCATCCTCAACATGAACTACGGTCTCTACGAGGTAGTGCCGGATCGCATCTATCAGGTGCGCGGCTTCGATCTCGCCAACATCACCTTCATCAAAGGCGATACGGGTTGGATTGTCATTGATCCGCTCACCACGATGGAAACCTCGCGGGCCGCATTGGAGTTCATCAATGAGAAACTCGGCAAACGTCCCGTCGTCGGTGTGGTCTTTTCCCATTCCCACGGCGACCACTTCGGCGGCGTGCGCGGCGTAGTCGACGAAGCCGATGTGGCCAGCGGCAAGGTGATGCTCCTCGCGCCCGAAGGGTTCATGCATGCCGCCATTGCGGAAAACGTTTTTGCGGGCAACGCCATGACGCGTCGCCTGCAGTGGCAGTATGCCGTCCTGCTGGCGCGCGATCCCCACGGACACGTCGACCAGGCGATCGGCAAGAATGTCGCGAATGGCAGCGTCGGATTGATCCCGCCCAACCGCTTCGTCAAGAAGGACGTCGAGGAAATCACCCTCGATGGCGTGACCATGGTTTTCCAGAGCACGCCGGACACCGAGGCGCCGGTCGAGATGAACACCTATTTCCCGCAGTTCAAAGCCTTCTGGGCCGCCGAGAATGTCACGGGAACGATCCACAACATCTACACCCTGCGCGGCGCGGCCGTGCGCAACGCGCTCAACTGGTCGAAGCACATCGACGAGGCCCTGCACAAGTTCGGCAAAGATGCGGAGGTCATGTTTGCCTCCCACAACTGGCCGCGTTGGGGCAGCGAGCGGATCAAAGAAGTTCTCCGCACACAGCGCGACGCCTACGCCAACCTCAACAACCAGACCCTGCACTACGCAAACCGGGGCGTGACCATCAACGAGATCCACAACGTCTATGAAGTGCCGAAAAGCCTGCGCGAGAACTGGGCCGCGCGCAGCTACCACGGCGACATGAAGAACAATGTACGCGGCGTGATCAACCGCTTCCTCGGTCACTTCGACGGCAATCCGGCGAACCTCATCCCGCTTTCGCCCGGCGAGTCCGCTCCGCTCTACGTCGAAATGATGGGCGGCGCCGACAAAATCATCGCCAAGGGCAAAGAACTGGCCGATCAGGGCAAATATCTTCACGCGACCGAGATCCTCAACAAGCTCGTCTTCGCCGAGCCACGCAACGAGGCCGCGCGCCAACTGCTGGCCGATGTCTACGAACAACTCGGCTACCAGGCCGAAAGCACCAGCATCCGGAACACCTTCCTGCAGGGTGCGTTCGAGTTGCGCAACGGAATGCCGGGCGGTGTCCCGGTGCGCTCGACCAGCCCCGATATTGTCCGCGCCATGAGCACCGGGCATTGGCTCGACTTTCTCGGCATTAGCATGGACCCGAAAAAAGCCGAGGGACTGCGCTTTACCATCAATCTTGTCACGCCGGACAACGGCGAGAAATTCATCCTCGAACTCAGCAACGCCACACTCACCAACATCGAGGGATTCCAGGATCCGAAAGCCGACCTCAACATCACGGTCGATCGCGCCGATCTCAACCGTGTCATGATGGGCCAAGCGAGCTTCGACCAGCTTGAGAAGGAGGACAAAGCCAAGCTCGAGGGCGACAGCACCGTGATCGGCAAACTGCGCGACCTTATGGTCACGTTCACGCCCGACTTCGAAATCCTGCCCGGCACGGCCAAGTCGGAAAGCCAGACGCCGGCCGGAAAGTCCTTCGCGCTGCCTCCGGACAAGACATTGGTCGAAACCGACTAGCGCCGGCCTCGGCGCGGATGCCTCTCACCAAGACAAGGAGAACGCGGAGTATCCGTCTACTTTCTTAGCGCTCCCTGCGCCTCCGTGAGGGCGCTTGGGTTTCACGGATGCGCTGATTGGCTTCAGGAGAGCATCGGATTGAACAATTCCAACCCGGGAATGCCGGCGAAGTCTGCCGTGTTGTTCGTCGCCAAGCGCAGGCCATGGCAGAGTGCAGTGGCTGCGATGACGGAATCGCCCAACTTCATTCTACGCTCCTGGCGAAGCTGTATCGCCTTGTCGATTATTTCTCGGTCGAGATTGTAGACGGTGAAATTGGCGAAGACCGTGTCGAGCGCTTGCCGCTCCTCGGGAGCCAAATCTTTGCAACCGTAGACTTCGATC
>JBILDG010000220.1:0-3639 GCA_044352715.1 Chthoniobacterales bacterium
CCCGGGCATGCGCACTACAAGGCCCGCCCCAATCCATCACTGCAAGCATTTTCCGCGCCAAAATTCAGGCCACGGCAAACAAATCATTCCCCAAGCTGGGATGGATATCCTCATCCCAAGAGGACCTCGCCCCAGCCCGCCAACGCTGTGCCGCCGCATAAGCAATCATCGCCGCATTATCCGTGCACATCGCGGGTGCGGCGAAAATCACCCCCAGCGAATTTTCCGCCGCCGCTGTCTCGAGACGTTCACGCAGGCGCCCGTTCAGACCGACCCCACCACTCACCGCGATGAGCTTGCGACGGTTGGCTCGGGCCGCCCGCACGGCTTTGTGCACCAGCACATCGACGACAGCCTCTTGGAAACCGGCACACAGGTCCGGCCGATCAGCCGCACCCGTTTTCGGCAGCAAATAGCGCACCGCCGTTTTCAATCCACTGAAGCTGAAATTGTCGTCTCCTGAGCATTTCATCCCGCGCGGGAAATCGAACCGGCCTTTATGGCCCCGCCGCGCCTCCTCCTCGACCAAAGGACCGCCCGGATATCCCAAGCCGAGCAACTTCGCCACCTTGTCGAACGCCTCGCCGGCGGCGTCATCGAGCGTGCGACCGAGCAGGCGGTAGCGCCCCGCCCCGGCGATATCGACCAGCAGCGTATGACCGCCACTCACCACCAGACCGATAGACTCGGGTATTTCCTCGCGACCAAAAAAAGGTGAAAGCAGATGCCCTTCGATGTGGTTCATGGCGAGAAAAGGGCGATCCAGCGCCAAAGCCAAACCTTTGGCCGTTGCCGCACCCACCAGCAGTGCGCTGGCCAAGCCCGGCCCGGTCGTTGCGGCAATAACATCGAGATCGGAGAGCCGCGCGCCAGCCTGCGAGAGCGCCTCCCGCACCAACCCGCGCACATGAGCCAGATGGTTCCTCGAAGCCACCTCCGGCACCACCCCGCCGTAGAGCGCGTGCAACGAAGCTTGCGAAGCGATTGCACTCCCGCGCAAATCGCCCGTGCCCGACAAAACCGCCGCGGCTGTCTCGTCGCACGATGTTTCGATCGCCAGCAACAGCGGCACACTCAACTTTGTTTGGCCGGCACCGCCGCCCCCTCCTTGCCCCGCAGCAGAACACCGCGCAGCGCATCAACCGCCCGCTGCAAAGCAACATCGTCCACCGGCTCAAGCTGCTTGCGCCCCTCGGCATCGGACGGCAGATCCTCATAGCGACGCCAAGCCAACAAACGCGCCTCATCGGTCGCCGACATCGGAGCAAGCAGGTGCGGCGCCACACCGCGTTCATGGATGAGTTGTTTGCCCGGGGTGAAGTATTTGGCTGTGGTCAATCGCACGGCCGATCCATCAGGCAGTGAAATCACACTCTGCACCGAGCCTTTGCCGAAAGTCGTCTCGCCGACCAGCAGGGCCCGGCCGGAATCTTTCAACGCACCCGCCACAATCTCCGCGCCGCTGGCGCTCGAACCATTCACCAAGACCGCCACCGGATAAGTGCGCGGCTTGCGGCCCTTGCCAGGCGCAAGATAACGACGCGCCGCCGAGGGCGAGCGACCTTCCGTGTAAGCCACCAGATCCCCGCCCGGCATGAATTCACCCGCCACTTCGACCGCGCTGCCGAGCAAGCCGCCCGGATTGAAACGCAGATCGAGCACCAGCGCATCCATGCCCTCTTTTTCGAGACCGTTGAGGGCGCGCGCAAACTCCTTGCCCGTGGGCTCGCTGAACTGCGTCACGCGCACGTAGCCGATGCGAGGGCCATCCCCTTCGAGAATTTTTGCACCGCGCACACTCGGAACTTTGATGATTTCCCGTTCGACATCGAACGTCAGCGGCTCTTTCTCCGTCTGGCGGGCAACGACCAGCTTCACCCTCGTCCCCGGCTCGCCGCGCAGTTTGTTGACCGCATCGCGCAAACTCAACTTCTCGGCCGATTGGCCGTCGATCTCCAAAAGCACATCTCCCGGCAACAGGCCCGCGCGAAACCCCGGCGTCCCCTCCATCGGCGCCACAATGGTCAGACGCTCGTTTTTCATTCCCACGACCACCCCGAGACCGCCGAACTCGCTCTTGGTATCCTCCTGCATCCCCTTGAAATCCTCGGGATCCATGAAATCGCTGTGCGGGTCCAGTTCGGCCAGCATCCCGCGCAAAGCACTGTAGCTCAGCTTCTCATAGTCGGTCTTGTCCTCATCCACGTAATCCTGCCTGACCAACTCCATCGCCCGGGCCAGCGTTTTCATCTCGCGGTAAGGCGAGACATCCTCGTCCTCTTGCGCATGGGCAGACACCCCCGCAGCCAGCAGGATTGTCAGCAGCCTGATCAAAAATCGCATCCCTCCTCCTATCATGCCCCCTCCGCGGCCGCAAATCCGGCGCTTGGCCGGAGACGGACGCCACCGCATGATGCCTTCATGCGCATCGGCGTGGCTCTCGGATCAAACCTCGGAGACCGTGTGGAAAATCTCCGCCTCGGCCGCGATCTCCTCGTGTCTTTGCACGAGAGCTCCGACTGGCCTGCCGTCTCGCCCATTTACGAAACCGAACCGGTGGATTGCCCGACAGGTTCGGCCCCGTTTCTCAACGCCGTGGTGGAAATCGAATGCTCCCTCGATCCAAACGAGTTGCTGGGAAAATTCACCGCTTTTGAAATCCGCCAAGGCCGCCCGGCCACCCGCGACAAGAACGCCCCGCGGCAACTCGACCTCGACATCCTTTACGCGGGAGATCTCCGCCGAACCACCCCGACACTCACCATTCCGCACCCGCGTCTGAGCGAACGGCGTTTCGTACTCCAACCTCTCGCCGATATCCGCCCGTCCCTGCGACTGCCCGGTTACGACATAACCGTCGCCGAATTGCTCGACTCTTTGTCCGCCGACACCTCGGTGAAAGTTTTCCTTCGCGACTGGTGACTCATTCGCGGGCTTGCCGCTGCGGGCAATCGGCGCGAAAATTCCTTTGCGCCAACATGGAGTCACTCGTCACACACTTCCGGCAACTCAAAACTTCCGGACAGAAAATCTCCTCCCTCACGGCTTACGATTACCCGACGGCACGACTGGTGGATGAAGCCGGCGTCGATCTCATCCTCGTCGGCGACTCGCTTGGCATGGTGGTGCTCGGTTACCCGGATACCACCGCCGTGACTCTCGACGACATGATTCGTCACACCGGCGCCGTCGCGCGTGGCGTCAAACACACACCGGTCATCACCGATCTCCCCATCCACACCTATGACACCCCGGAGCAGGCGTTGGTCAGCGCCCGACTCGTGATCGAAGCCGGCGCCCACGGCGTGAAAATCGAAGGGGGCGAGTCCGTGCTGCCGCAAATGAAAGCCCTCACCGCAGCCGGCATCCCCGTGCTGGCTCATCTCGGAATGCTGCCCCAGCAGATTCACGAAGAAGGAGGATACAAAGTCAAAGGACGCTCGGCCCGGGAGGCGGATCAATTGCTGCGCGACGCCGCCGCGGTGCAGGACGCCGGCGCATTTGCCGTCGTGTTGGAAATCGTCACCCAAGAACTGGCCTCGCTCATCTCTGCCGGACTGCAAATTCCCACGATCGGGATCGGCAGCGGAGATGGTTGTGACGGACAAATTCTCGTCCTGCACGACCTGATCGGGCTTT
>JBILDG010000221.1:0-3636 GCA_044352715.1 Chthoniobacterales bacterium
CGGTTTCGATATGATGGCGGTGTTTCTTATCGAGTCGGACTTTGCTTTCTCCATCGAGCTCGGTGATTGCGCCATTGATGCGCGCCCGAACAAACCCCTCACGACGGAGCTTCTCAATGATATCGCGAAATTCACCCGTTTCGCCGCGGACAACTGGGGCAAGAAGAATCAATTTGCTATCCGGAGGAAATGAAAGAATCGCGTCGGTAATTTCCTGCGGGGTCTGGCGGCGGACGATTTCGCCGGTTTCGGGGTCATGTGGCACACCGAGGGCGGAGTAGAGAATGCGCAGGTAATCGTAGATCTCGGTGGTGGTGGCGATGGTCGAACGCGGTCCGGCTGCCGCGGTGCGTTGCTCGATGGCAATAGCCGGGGAGAGTCCCTCGACAAAATCGACATCCGGACGCTGCAAACGGTCGAGGAATTGCCGGGCATAGGCCGAGAGGCTTTCGACATATTTGCGTTGGCCCTCGGCGTAGAGAGTGTCGAAAGCGAGGGAGGATTTGCCCGAGCCACTCGGACCGGTCAGCACGACAAAGCGGTTCCGCGGAATGACAACGTCAATATTCTTGAGGTTATGCTGCCGGGCGCCTTTGACGCGGATGCTTGCTGTCTCAAATGAAGGCATATCGGGAAACCAACAAGAATAAACGTCTCCAGGTGCAAGGCGGAAGAGGTTTGTGGCGTGCTCGCGCTTGGCAAGGCGCGATGCAACCGTATGGTGGACTGGTGATGCGCGGTTTACAGCTCATTGTTTTGCTCCTCTCCCTGCTTGGTCCCAAGCTGGCGTCGGCCTCTTTCGATCTGCAGAGGATGCCAACGCCGCAGGATGCAGAAGAGATACGCTCGATGGGTTGGTCGGCGGCGGCGGACGCGTTGGAATCTCAACTGGCAGAGCAGTGGAAGCCTTCCCATTTTGCCCAAGCGGGCATTGCTGGAAATGCGACGTTTCGTCAATGGCAGCTTCTTTACCAGTGGTGCCGGTTGCTGGGCACGCCTGAGCACGAGTCTTTGCGCTTTTTCCTCGGGAGACGGGTTTTTGATCATCCTGAAAAAAACAACGGGTTGATGGTTGCCGGTCCGGGGCTGCCCTTGCCGACCGATCGCGCGGGACGTCTTTTGCCGGCCGCCGCCGAGAAGCTGGATGTCTCTACGGTGCCACCAGAGATTTTGCAGGCTCTTTTGCCGGATGATTACACACCTCAAAGCGGGCCTCTGGCCAACAATGCGGGCGAGGAATTGTTGATCCGGCTTGCGTTTGACACGGAGTTTTTGCGCGAGTTTTTCCGGAGTCTTGCGCCGGATGACTTTGCGCCGATGGTAGTGAAGCGTCTCGGACAGTTGTATGAGGCCTACCCGCAAAAGTGGCCGGCTTACCGTTCTTTGATGATGGCTTTCGCGCTGGTCTATGACCAGCGACAGCCGGATTTCTGGCCGCATCATCAGGTGAACCCTGTGTCTGTTCCACGCATGGATGACAGCCTGGCCGATCGCTTCGGGTATTACGTGCAAGCGAACGAGAAGAGGCGATTGGAATACGATCCGACTCGCCTCAGTGCCTCCGAGTTGAAATTCGTGGTGGATGCGCCGGTCTCGCGTTCCGAGCTTGAATGGGCGGCTCAGCAGGTGCGGGTACGGAGCGATCAATTCGACCGCGCCTTCAGCATGGTCAATTACGACCATCGTCGAGCCAAGTCGGGAGTCTTTGTGTGGCCCCATGCCGACTATCGCCTTGATACAATTATCAAGCAGGGAGGTATCTGCGTCGATCAGGCTTACTTTGCGTGTTTGGCGGGTAAAGCGAGGGGGATCCCGACGATTTATTTTGCGGGACAAGGGACCGATGGCGGACATGCGTGGTTCGGATATTTGCAACGCTATGGCAAGTGGGACCTTGATGCAGGGCGATACCTCAATCAGAACTACACGGTCGGGCAGGCCCTCGATCCCCAGACGTGGCTCCCCATCACTGATCACGAATTGCTTTATTTGTCCGGTCGCACAACGAAAGCGTCCGCGCACGATGCTGCTTTGGGTGATCTGGCGATGGCGGATGTCTTCCGCCGGCGTGGAGATTTGGCGCGCGAGCGGCAGGCTGCGCAAAGCGCATTGCACGGCGCTCCGGGATTTGTCGCGGCATGGGATGCCTGCGAGGACGTGCTCGTGCGTGTGGAGGATGCCGCGGCACTGCAGAAGCATTATGAAAATGCCATTGCCTACTTTCGCCGCGAGGAAGATCTGAGGATACGCTACCAGACAAGATTGGCCGAACTGGTTCGGTCGAGCGGCGATGGGCGTGCAGCCGAGTTGATCGAGGACCGTATGGTGCGTGAAAATATCCGGAAGCGGGCCGATTTGAGCACGGCAACCGGAGCGGAGGCCTTGTCACGTCTCGTTACGGCTGGGGATTATCAGGCGGCCGAAAGAGAGTTTCGTTCGCTCACGGGAAAACTCGGGCGCAGCGGAGGTGGAAATCTTTTTTACGATGTGGTGCGTCCGTTTGTGCAGCAACTGCAGGCAGCTGGCAAAAACAAGGAAGCCGAGAGGGCATTGCGTCAGGCGCGGCGGGATATGCCGGTCGAGCCTGGCAGTATTCTGGCGCGAGAGTTCGACGAGCTGGAACGAAGCCTGGAGGCCCGTTGATCTATTTATTTGCCTTCGCGAATTGCCTCTTTTTCGCGGTCGCGCTTGTCTTCGAAACGGCGGATTTCATCCGCCAGTTGACGGCGGAGTTGCTCGACATCGTTGCCCGATCCTGATGCTGACGCTTTGGCGATCTCTCCCTGCAAGAGCAGTTCTTTGGCGGCGATATCCGCTTTGCACTTGGCTTCGACTGCGGCGATGCGGTCTTTCTGCTCGTCGGTCAAATGAATGCTGGGAGCATTTGACTCCAGACGTTCCATGGCGAGTTCATAAGCTGACTTCATGAAGTGAAGATTAGCCGTCGGCTGACTGCTTGGCAACGGCAGCTGGTGCATGGCGTTCCGTTGCGCTATCAGTCGCTGATGCCAATAGGTTTGCTCAGCACGGATTTTGACGGAACGCTGATCGGGCATTCCCCCGACTTGCGCACGGCGACTTCTCTTGCTCAGGCGCTCACCGACCTGCGGGAGCGTGGGGCCATCTGGGCCGTAAACACCGGGCGTCAGCTTTGGTTTGCGCTGGAGGGTTTGGAAAAAGCGAGGCTGCCCCATGATCCCGATTACGTGCTGACAAGCGAACGGGACATTTTCCACCGAGCGGGTGAGGGGGACTGGGAGGCCTTCGGGGATTGGAACGCAAGGACGGAGGGCCGGACGATCGATTTGTTCGGACGGGCGCGTCACGTCTTGGTGGCGATCGAGGAAATGGTCGTGCGAGAGGAGGGGATCGAGCTTCTTTATGAAAACAACCGACCGGCGGGGATCATGACGATTGATGTGCCGACGATGGATCGCGCCGTGCGGTTGATTCGTCAGTTGTCGTCTGATGTGCCGGAGTTTTCTTTCAACCGTAACGAAGTGTGGCTCCGCTTTGCCCACCGTGAGATCCACAAGGGGTCGGCCTTGGGAGAATTGGCTAGACTGCTGGCGATTTCGCGGGATGACGTTCTGGCCATCGGGGACCATTACAACGACATCCCCATGCTCGACGGTT
>JBILDG010000222.1:0-3619 GCA_044352715.1 Chthoniobacterales bacterium
GCGGATCAGGGCCACCCCCTGCATTCGCTCGCGCGGGGAGGCGGCATCGAATCGCGGCACCTCCAAGTTCCAGAGTTGCCCCTTCGGCAGATCGCACAGCCGCTTGTAGAGCTCCTGATCCGATTTCATTACACGAAGTATGCCCGTCCGGGGCGGATAAGAAATTGCATTTCCGGGCGACGCGCTAGCCCGAATATTTCACGCAGGAAAAGCTAATGAGGTCACTTGTTGACTATGCCGCGGGCCGGGGACGTCGCGCCCTTGTTTCTTCTCTTTGTGGTAATCTCTGCACTTGTCGGGCACGAGTGTGTCCGATGAGAGCCAGTAGAGACCCGCTGCTGCTGCGCAGCAGCAGCGGGTCGGCGCCGGCAGGCCGTCTGCGCCCTCGCGCCCCCTTGATGGGGAGTCCGACGGTAGTTTGGCCGCCGGTGCCTTTTGGTTTTCTTAACTCGAACAGTTGCCAGAGCGACGGTGGGCGTCTGTTCCACCGCCAGCTCGTAACACAAGGAAGAGTAAATCATGAATGAAGAGAGCGTCAAATTCGTCGGTGTCGATGTGGCCAAAGACCACCTGGAGCTTTTCAGCCCCGGCTTGAAGCTGCCGACCCGACTCAACAATAACCCCAAAACCATCGCCGCTTGGTTGCAACGACTGCTGGTTTCCTCTCCCGCCATCCACGTGGTGTGCGAGTCGACCGGAGGCTGTGAGAACGCGCTCATGCGCGCCTGCTGGCAAGCCAAGGTGCCGGTCAGCCAGCTTAACCCAGCCCGGGTGCGGGCCTTCGCCCGTAGCCAAGGCCTCTTGGCCAAGACCGATGCTATCGATGCGCGGGTGCTGGCCGATTACGGCCGCATCTTCCGGCCGCAGCCAACGCCCGAACCCAGCGCCCAACAAGTCCGCTTGGGTGAGTTGGTCGCCCGGCGCGAAGACCTCAAAACCCAGCGCGCCGCCGAGTCCAACCGCCTCAGCTACCTGCAGGATGCCGCCCTGCGGCGCATGATCAAATCTCACCTGCGGTGGCTTGATGCCAATATCGCCCAGATCGAAAAACTCATGGCCGAGACCATCAGCAAAGATCCGGTGCTACGGCACAAGCGTCAGGTCTTGGTGGCCACCAAAGGCGTGGGCAACCTGATTGCCGCCACCCTCTTGGCTGATCTGCCAGAACTCGGCAGCCTCTCACGCCAAGCCGCACCGGCTTTAGCCGGCGTGGCCCCTTTCAACCGCGATAGCGGCACCCTGCGCGGTAAGCGCTCCATCTGCGGCGGTCGCGCCACCGCACGCAAGGCCCTTTACATGGCCGCTCTGGTCGGCAGCCGTCGCAACCCCATCCTCTGCGACTTCTACCAACGCCTGCGCCAAAAGGGCAAACCGGGCAAAGTCGCCCTCACCGCCCTCATGCGAAAACTCATCATCCACCTCAACTCACAACTTAAAATCCACACCCCTCAACCTTCACCATGTTAAGACAGTTGCTACCTGACATTGGCCGTGGCGACGAGGTCGTAAACTTGGGATCCGGTGACGGTGACTTCGGTGAAGTCGCCGACGGCGAGAGGGGATTCCAAGAGCACGCGGCAATCGACATCGGGGGCATCGTGTTCCGAGCGGGCGACTTGCGGCTGCTCGACCAGCACGCGCAGTTTTTTGCCCAGCTGGGCTTCGGCCAGCTCGCGGGCGATCTTTTGCTGCAATTTCATGGCGCGCGCGTGACGCTTGTTTTTCACCGCATTGGTGATTTGGCTGTCCATCTTGGCGGCGCGGGAGCCTTCTTCCTGCGAGTATTTGAAAACGCCGAGGCGTTCGAAGCGGACGCGTTCGATGAATTCGAGCAGCGACTCGAAATGTTCGTCGGTCTCGCCGGGGAAGCCCGTGATGAAGGTGGTGCGGATGGCGAGTCCGGGGATGCCGGCGCGCAGGCGTTCGATGAGATCCTCGATGTGCTGGCGGGAGGTTTCACGCCGCATGAGCTTGAGCATTTCTTCGTGGATGTGTTGCAGGGGCATGTCCACGTAACGGGCGACTTTGCGGCTCTGCGCGATGGTGGCGATGAGTTCGTCGCTCCAATGGGCGGGGTGTGTGTAGAGGAGTCGGATCCAGAAATCGCCTTCGATCTGGTCGAGTTCTTCCAACAGGCGCACCAGTGTCGGGCCGCGCGAGGAGTCGACGGGTTGGCGCGGTCCGGCTTTCTGTTCCCAGAGGTCCATGCCGAAGTAAGTGGTGTCCTGACTGATGAGGTTGAGTTCGCGCACGCCTTGTGCGATGAGTTGCCGCGCCTCGGCCACGACCGAGTCGATGGTGCGGCTGCGGTGGCGTCCGCGCATTTGCGGGATGACGCAGAAGCTGCACGGATGGTTGCAGCCCTCGGCGATTTTCACGTAGGCGGAGTGTCTCGGGGTGAGGAGAAACCGGGGAGTGTCGTAGTCGGGAATGTATTGCGACTTGCGGGTCACCAGATCGAGCGGGGCGGCGTCATGGGCGGATGGCCGGTCGAGAACTTCGCGCACGATGCGGGGAAATTCGGCGACTTGGTCGAGGCCGATGAAGGCGTCGACTTCGGGAATTTCCTGCTTGAGCTGGTCGTGGTAACGCTGGGCAAGGCAGCCGCTGACGATGATTTTCTGGTCCGGTCGCTCGGCCAGGCGCCGCTGGTGCATTTCGAGGATGGTGTCGATCGATTCCTCTTTGGCCGCGTCGATGAATCCGCAGGTGTTGATGACGAGCACGTCGGCCTCGGAGGGTTCGCGGGTCAGCTCGAATTGCTCTTTGGCCGCGCCGCCGAGCATGATCTCGGCGTCGACGAGATTTTTGGCGCAGCCGAGGCTGACCATGCCGATCTTGGGGCGTTGGGCGGTGGTGGCCATGCGCGGGTCTCTTAGTGCCAGATGATTTCGGGCGGCGGCTCGGGCGGCGTGAGGGAGAAATAGAGTTCCTCGTCGAGCGTCACGTGCTCTGCCGGCAGGGTGATGCTGTCGGTGTGGTCGGTGGCGGTTGCCGGTTCGACGTCGGGGACGGTGGGTGTTTCGGGCGGGGCGGCTTCGACCACCGTCTGCTTGGGCCCCGGTGTGAGGCGGGCGAGTTTGGCGTTGAGGGACCAGATACCGATGGCGAGAACCACGATGGCCGCCGCGGCGAGGATGGCGCCTGCGCGGAGACTTCGGCGTTTGGGCTTGCTCACTTTCGGATCGAGTTTGTCGCTGTAAGCCAACTCGACGCAGCTGTTGACGGGCGAAAGCGACACCTCGCGGGCCGCGCTTTTGAGCGGTCGGGTTCCGGGCAACGTCCGGCCGAGGTAGCGGGCATACATTTGCAGGGAGAGCCGGTGGTAGGTGTCGGATAAAAATTCGCTGCCGGAGTTGCTTTCCAGCGCCCGCAGGAGTTCGGGACGCAGACACAAATCGGCGGCGGCTTTCTCGAGGCTGACGCCTTTCGACTCGCGGATTTCTTTGAGTTCTTCGCCGGACAACTGGCTCATAAGTCGGCCACTATGCACCAATCAGGGCAAGCTGTCCAAGTCCACCAGGATTTCGCGGTCACGCGCGCCGTCCTTGGGTCCGACGATGCCGCGCTGTTCGAGAATATCGACGACGCGGGCGGCGCGGGTGTAGCCGAGGCGGAG
>JBILDG010000223.1:0-3613 GCA_044352715.1 Chthoniobacterales bacterium
AGCCGCCGCAGAGGTTGCGCCCGAAGCAAGCGTGACGCCGTCCGGTGAAAATTAAAAAACTACCAGCCTTGTTTGACCTCGAAACCGCGGGTGACGAGGAGAGGTTTGAGGCGTTCGGCTTGCTCGCCTTGGATTTCGAGCTTTCGATCAGACTGCTTTCCGCCGCAACCGAGGGCGGATTTGAGGTCGTGGAGCAGGGAGGCAAGTTTCGGCTCGGTCCATGCGGGTGAAAAACCCTCGAGCACGAGGACGGTTTTGCCGCCGCGGTGGGCGGTTTCTCGCCGAAGCAGAAGGCGTTCTTTGGGTGGTGTGGATCGTGTGGTGACGGGCGGGACGCCCGCGCCCTCTGCTTCGGATGCGCGGCCCTGGAGATCGAGTGCGGCGAAGGGATTGACCCATGCGGCGGGTCCGGCGTCGGTGGCGATACGCTGTTTTTTCTCCCGGGCCACGCGACTTGATCAGCGCAGCCAGCGCTTTTTCTTGATGTAGATGAGCGGCAGGATGGCGGAGAGAAAGGTGAGGATGATGGTGACCGGGAATCCCCATTTCCAGGACAGCTCGGGCATGTGGGCGAAGTTCATGCCATACATGGTGCCGACCAGCGTGGGTGGGAGGAACACGGCGGTGAGGATGGTGAAGACTTTGACGATCTGGTTCTGCTGCATGTTCAGGATGCCCATCGAGGCCTGCTGCAGGTAGCGGACTTTGTCGTGCTCGAAGGCGATGTGGTCTTTGATGCCCTGCACGTCGGCGGCGAGTTCGTTCACGCGCGCTTGGAGTTCGGCCTCGGTGAACCCGTCCACTTCGGCGTTGAAGTAACGGACGACGCGGGCGAGTTGCAGCACGCTCTCGCCGCTCTGCGAGATGAAGTCTTCGTAGCGCGAAAGTTCGGCGAGGAGTTCGCTGATTTCTCCCATCGTGCCGGTTTTGCCGGTGCCGAGTTCGGTCGGCATTTCGGTGATGGTGCGAGAAAGTTTTTCAAGGTCGGTGCCGACGGCCTCGACGCGATCGGCCACGGTTTCACTGAGGGCGAAGAGAAGTCCCCAAAGGATTTTCTGCGGTGAGCTGTAGAGGTGCGCCTTGCGGCGGATGCGCTGGGCAAAGATGGCTACGGGCATCAACTCGATCTCATGCAGCGTGACAACGCACGTCTCATGCAGAATGAAGGTGAGCTTATTGACCCGCGTGGCGTTTTCCTCGTCTTTGCTGACGAGACCCATCGTCATGAAGAGCGTGTCGTCCTCGTGGTAAATGGTCGGATGCTGGAGGGTGAGCTCGATGTCGAGCGACGACCGCAGGATGTCTTTCTCCTCGGGGGTGGGTCGGAGCACATCGATCCAAACGGCCCCGGCCAAACCCTCGACCGTTTGCACCTCGCGGGTGAAACGGAACGTGTCGCCATCCTGGAAAAAAGCGGTGATCATGGTGCGGCTTTTTCGGGAATTTCGCCGTAGCGCTCGGCGTGGCTGGGTGAGGGCGAGGAGGTGCGGGTTACGCGGTCGGACGGCTGAAGGAAGTGGATGAGCAGCAGGACCCCGGCGATGAAAATGTAGAGGCCGATGACGGCGAGAATGACCTCGGTTTCGAGGGCCCGCTGTTTCTTCTCCGGCGTTGGGGTGTGATTCGGCATCGCGGCGGCGTCCGGGGGAACTTGCACGAAAGCAGGAATAACCAAGGTGCGGGAGCAAAAAATGCCGTTCTATGGACAAAAAAAGCGCGCACAGCCGGAGCCGTGCGCGCTTGGTGGGGAAAGTTATGCTCAGGCCAAGGCTTCCGCCGGGGCGGATGCTCCCTGATCACGATCTTTCATGGCCGCTTTGCGGCTGAGTTTGACTTTGCCGCGGTCGTCCACGCCGATGCATTTGACCCAGATCTGGTCACCGACTTTTACGACATCCTCGACTTTGTTGACGCGGAAGTCGGCCAGCTCGGAGATGTGCACGAGGCCGTCCTTACCGGGCATGACTTCGACGAAGCAGCCGAATTCTTTGATCGTGACGACAGTGCCTTGATACATCTCACCGACTTCGATCTCTTTGGTCATGCCGGAGATGATCTCCTTGGCGCGGCGCAGGCTTTCGCCATTGCTCGAGTAGATGTGCACGGAGCCGTCGTCCTCGATGTTAATCTCGGCGCCGGTTTCCGCGACGATGCCTTTGATCGTCTTGCCGCCGGGTCCGATGAGGAGACCGATTTTGTCGACCGGGATTTTGAGCGTCTCGATCCGCGGTGCGTATTGGCTCATCTCGGTGCGGTGCGAGGCGAGAGCGTCGGTCATCACGGTGAGAATCTTGGCGCGGGCCTCGGTGGCCTCGTCGATGGCCAGCTTCATGATGTCGAGGCTGATGCCCGGAAGCTTGAGGTCGAGCTGGAAGCCGGTGACGCCTTTTTCGGTGCCGCAGAGTTTGAAGTCCATGTCACCGAAGTGATCCTCGGAGCCGAGGATGTCGGTGAGCGTGGTGTAGCGCTTGAGGGCGCCGCCTTCATCGAACTCGGTGACGAGACCGACGGAGATACCGGCAACAGGTCGCTTGATCGGCACGCCGGCATCCATGAGGGCGAGCACGCCCGAGCAGACGCTGGCCATGGAGGTGGAGCCGTTGGATTCCATCACTTCACTGCTCACGCGGATGGCGTAAGGGAATTCGTTCTCCGGTGGGATGATCGGGCGGACGGAGCGCTCGGCGAGAGCGCCGTGACCGATTTCGCGGCGGTTCATGCCGCCGAAGCGGCCGGTCTCACCGACGCTGAACGGCGGGAAGTTGTAGTGCAGAATGAAGCGCTTGGTCGGCTCGCCACCGGCGTAGGTGTCGAGGACTTGGGCTTCGTCGGCCGGAGCCAACGTGGCCAGAGCCATGGCTTGGGTCTCGCCGCGTTGGAAGAGGGCGGAGCCGTGGGCGCGGGGCAGGAGACCGACTTCGGCTTCGAGTTTGCGCAGGTCGTGCAATCCGCGTCCGTCGCAACGTTGTTTGCGGTCGAGGATGCTGATGCGGAAAGCCTTTTTCTGCAGGTAGTCGAAGGCTTGGCCGATGGTGAAGCCGGTGGCTTCAGGATATTTGGCGAGGATGGCGGCCTCGACTTCCTTGCGCAGAGCGTCCACGGCTTTGCCGCGGGCGACTTTGCCCGGAGTGTAGAGGGCGGCTTCGATGCGGTCGCCGGCGACGGCGTAGGCGATTTCGAGAAGCGCGTCATCGACCTTGAGCGGGGCATATTCGCGTTTCTGCTTGCCGGACTTGGCGGCGAGTTCGCGCTGCATGGCGATGAGCTTCTTGACGGGCTCCTGCGCGAAATCGAGGGCGGCTTTGAAATCGGCCTCGGGCAGTTCCTCGGCGGCGCCTTCGATCATGATGACTTCGTTTTCCTTGCCGACGTAAACGAGGTCGAGATCGCTTTGTTCGCGCTGGCTGTGGGTCGGATTGATGATGAATTCACCGTTGATGCGGCCGATGCGCACGGCGCCGATGGGACCATGGAAGGGAATGTCGGACACGGTCAGCGCGGCGGAAGCGCCGTTGATGCTGAGGATGTCGGGATCTATCTCACCATCCGCGCTGAGGAGCAGACTGATGATCTGCGTCTCGAAGAAGTAATCCTTCGGGAAGAGCGGGCGCAG
>JBILDG010000224.1:0-3609 GCA_044352715.1 Chthoniobacterales bacterium
GCAAAAATGGCTTGCCGCGAAACGCTTATAGCGTGCCGATGCCGCGCATTGCCAAAGCTCACGGTGTCACGCGGTTTGCCACTGCCAACATGAAAGACTTTCAGGGCTTGGGATTCGACCAAGTGTGGAATCCTCTCTCCTAATAGCCTGGGCAAATGCCGAAACCCCACATCTTGAAACGGTCCCGGTCCCGCGGAACAGTCCGCTGCGACCAGGGGCGGCAGCATGCCCTAAGTTATCTGGCAGCATTTTTAGCGCTCTGGCTCACACCATACACGGCATGATTTCCCAACGCAGAGTCTACACGCCTGAACCCTTGCTCAGGCACCCAGTCGCCATGCTGCGGGAAATAGCGGAAGATGTCTTGGCAGGCCGCGAGTTGGCATGGCGCTTGTTCCTCCGCGACCTTCGCGCCGGCTACCGCCAAACGCTCTTGGGTTATGTCTGGGCCTTTCTACCGCCCTTGGTCGCTGCGGCGACATTTATCTTCCTGCAGTCTCAGGGCATTACCCGCATCGCGGTTGTTGGAATCCCGTATGCCGCTTTCGCGCTCATGGGCACATTGCTCTGGCAAATTTTCGTCGATGCGTTGACCAGTCCGTCGGCTTCGCTTGGAGCGGCCAAGGCCATGCTGGTGAAGATCAATTTCCCGAGAGAAGCGGTGCTCGTT
The DNA here is from genome assembly GCA_044352715.1 of Chthoniobacterales bacterium. Lineage (GTDB taxonomy): Bacteria > Verrucomicrobiota > Verrucomicrobiia > Chthoniobacterales > JACTMZ01 > JACTMZ01. The sequence goes on from JBILDG010000224.1 coordinate 671, forward strand.
GGCGGGCTCTACATGGTGATTTTCAATGCATTGATCCGGATGCTTCTCATCGCTGCCGTGATGACTCTTTGGAGAATTCCCGTTGGCCCCACGCTGGCTTTTTTGCCCGTCGCCTTACTTGGATTATTGGCTGCCGGTTTTGCTCTCGGCCTTATCATCACCCCGGTCTCCGCCCTTTACGGCGACGCGGCGCGTGCCATTCCCATTGTCGCGGGTTTCTGGATGCTGCTCACGCCGGTCGTCTATCCGCCGCAAATGGGCGGCATCGCCGGTTGGCTGGCCACGTGGAATCCGGTGTCACCGCTGATCATTACCGCAAGGGAGTGTCTCACCGGCCAGGCGCTGACCGTGTTGGGACCGTTTTTCCTCGTCACCGCCGGCTCTCTCTTCGTGATTCTGCTCGGCCTTATCGGCTTCCGCATCGCCATGCCGCATTTGATCGCACGCATGGGAGGCTAGCTGCTGAGGCCGCTGTAGCGCGTGACGTGTAGCGAGTGAAGGGTAACGGCATGAAACCCACGGTCTATATCGAGACAACGATTCCGAGTTACTTGGTGGCAAGGCCTGGCAAATTGCTCTGCTCGCACGTCCGAAAAAAGTGATGGGGGCTAGCGACCTAGGACGGGTATCAAACGCCATAAGCACATCAAAGGCTTTTAAATCTGATTTACAAAGTGGCATATTTGCAGGAAAAGTGCCAACTATGATCTCAAGAGTTCTCAAGGTCCCAAACACCTCTTTCTTTTTGCTGGGGCCTCGCGGGACGGGGAAATCGACTTGGATTGCGGAGCATTTCAACGGGGCAAGGAGTTACGATTTGCTTGATCAGTCCGAGTTCCTTCGTTTGGAGCGCGATCCGCATCAGCTGGGGCGGGAACTGGAACTTGTGGAGAGGGGATCTTGGGTGGTGATTGATGAAGTGCAAAAGGTGCCCGCGCTGCTGGACGAGGTGCATCGCTTGATCGAGAAGCGGGGGCTGAGATTCGTGCTCTGCGGATCGAGCGCCAGAAAGCTCAAGCGGAGCGGGGCCAATCTGCTGGGCGGAAGGGCGAGCGTGGTGCGGATGCACCCGTTGCTTTCGGTTGAGTTGGGCGGGGCTTTCGATGCCGAGCGGGCGATGCTTCTCGGCACATTGCCGAAGGCAGTGTTGGGCGAAGAGGCGAAAGGTTTTCTGTTGGCCTACGCTGCGCTGTATTTGCAGGAAGAGATCCGGGCCGAGGCACTGACACGCAACGTGGGCGCGTTTTCCAGATTTTTGGAGGTCGCAGCCCGGCAAAACGGGCAAGTGACCAATGTGTCGAACATTGCGCGTGATGCAGGTGTCGGGCGGACGACCGTGCAAAATTACTTCGGGATCTTGGAGGACACTTTGCTGGGCCATTGGCTGCAGCCGTGGAAGCTGAAGCCGGGAAACAAGCAGGTGGCACATCCCAAGTTTTACCTCTTCGATAGCGGAGTGGCGCGGGCCTTGTCGGGCCGGTTACCGTATGCGCCCACCGCTGAGGAGTGCGGCCCGTTGCTGGAGACATTGGTCGGGAATGAGATCCGCGCTTATCTCGAGAGGCATCATCCCGGATGGAAGATAAATTTCTGGAGGACGCACGACGATGTGGAGGTGGATTTCGTGGTCGAGACCGACTGGGGATTCGTGGCGGTGGAAGTGAAAGCGGCGTCGGTGTGGAGAAACCGCGACGGGCTCGGTTTACGAAGATTGAAGGATGAGTTGGCGCCGCGCGAGGTGAGGACTTATGGGGTTTTCCGCGGACCCGTGGCGGCGAAATTTGGCGAAACCGAAGTTCTCCCGGTGGCGGAATTCTTATCAAGGCTCTGGACCGGGCGCGTGATGGATCATGAATGAAAACATGATGAACGAAAAACACCATAGCCACTCGGACGAAGTCCTTGTCCGAGTGGAGGGCGTTTCCAAAAAGTTCTGCCGGTCACTGAAGCGGTCGCTCTGGTATGGGGTCTGCGATATCGCGGGCGAGTTGGCGCCCTTCGGGCGACGCCCGCGAATCGCAGAGGTAACGAGTAATGAGTTACGGGTAACGGGTCGCGGGTTACGGGTAGCTGGTAACGGCAGCCAGCAACGCCTCTCTGCACTCGCCACCAGTCACTCGCAACCAGTTACTTCACCGCCGCTTCGCGACGGTGAGTTCTGGGCGGTGAACAACGTTTCCTTCGAACTACGCCGTGGGGAGTGCCTCGGGCTGATCGGACACAATGGAGCCGGGAAGACAACGCTGCTGAAAATGCTCAACGGCTTGATCAAGCCAGATCGTGGTCGCATCGAGATGAATGGTCGCGTGGGTGCGTTGATTGCGCTTGGAGCTGGTTTCAATCCTATTCTGACCGGACGGGAGAACATTTACATCAACGGTTCGGTGCTGGGGCTTTCGAAAAAAGAAATCGATGAGAAGATCGAGGAGATCATCGACTTTGCCGAGATTGGGGAATTTATAGACATGCCGGTGCAGAATTACAGCTCAGGCATGCAGGTCAGGTTGGGCTTTGCCGTCGCGACGACTCTGGATCCCGACGTCTTGATACTCGATGAAGTCCTTGCTGTCGGCGATGCTCGCTTCAGGCACAAGTGCTATTACCGAATCAACAAGCTGATTAAAAACAGCGCCGTCATTTTTGTATCGCATAATATGGATTACGTAGCGGCCATTTGCCGTTCCGTGGCACTCATGCAACACGGAAAGATGAGCATTTACCGCGATCCTATCAAAGGTATCGACGCCTACAACAACCTTAATGCTGATAACGAAACCGAATCAACCGACGGTGGTGCGGTGTTCGAGATTTACCCTCCGGTTAAAGCGGCTAAAGTCAGGCCTCAGGAAGGGCCAATACGGTATGGCGAAGCTTTGCACGTTGAGGTAGAGGTCGAAAGCTCTGAAGTCATCCATAATCTAACGCTCTCCTTCACCGCT
>JBILDG010000225.1:0-3603 GCA_044352715.1 Chthoniobacterales bacterium
TGCCGATGACACCTTTGCCGCCGCGTTTCTGCGCGCGGTAGTTGCTGACCGCGGTGCGCTTGATGAAGCCGCGGTGGGTCACGGTGATGATGCAGCCCTCGTTGGTGATGAGGTCTTCGATGTTGATCTCGCCTTCGTCGGGCACGATGTCGGTGAGGCGGGGGCCGGCGTATTTCGTGCGGATCTCGCCCAGTTCGGATTTGATGATGTCGAGCACGCGCTCCTCGCGGGCGAGGATGTCAAGGAGGTCTTCGATGGTGGAGAGGAGGTCTTTGTATTCACCGAGGACCTTGTCGGTCTCCATGCCGGTGAGCTGGTAGAGGCGGAGTTCGAGGATGTCGTCCACCTGTTGCTCGGTGAGCAGGTATTCGCCGTCGGTCAGGCGTTGTTCGCTGCGAATCTTGATGCCGAATTTTTCGACCTGCTTGCGGGTGAATTCGAAGGCGAGGAGTTTGACCTTGGCTTCCTCGCGGTTTTTCGAATTGCGGATGATGCGGATGAACTCGTCGAGGTTGGCCAGGGCGATGAGGAAGGCCTCGAGCTTCTCGGCGCGGACTTCTGCTTCGCCGAGGAGGTGGCGTGTGCGGCGCAGGACGACTTCGCGGCGGTGCTCGATGTAGCAGGCGATGGCTTCCTTGAGGGAGAGCAGCTTCGGCTTGCCATGGTCGATGGCGAGCATCGTGATGGAGAACGACGACTCGAGCGCGGTGTGCTTGTAAAGGTTGTTGATGACGACCTTCGGATTGGCGTCGCGTTTGAGTTCGATGACGACGCGCGTGTTTTCATCCGACTCGTCGCGGATGGCGCTGATGTCGGTGATGGTCTTCTGGTTGACGAGGTCGGCCACGCGCTCGACGAAGGTGGCACGGTTGACGTTGTAGGGGATCTCGGTGATGACGATCTGCTCGCGGTTGCCCTTGAGTTCCTCGACGCCGGCTTTGCCACGGACTTTGACCGAGCCGCGTCCGGTTTCGAAATACTGTTTGATGCCGCCGACGCCGCAGAGTTGGCAACCGGTGGGGAAGTCGGGGCCTTTGACGTGCTTCATCAGCCCTTCGATGGTGATGTCGGGCTTGTCGATCTGGGCACAGATGGCGTCGATGATTTCACCAAGGTTGTGCGGCGGCATGTTGGTGGCCATGCCGACGGCGATGCCGGTGCCACCATTGACGAGAAGGTTCGGGAAAGCGGCGGGGAAGACGACGGGTTCAGTCAGGCGTTCGTCGTAGTTCGGGACGAAATCGACCGTCGATTTTTCCATGTCCGCCATGAGGGCGGTGCCGAGATGGGTGAGGCGCGCCTCGGTGTAACGCATGGCGGCTGGCGGATCGCCTTCGACCGAGCCGAAGTTGCCTTGGCCGTCGATGAGTGTTTCGCGCATGGCCCAGCTTTGCGCCATGTGGACGAGGGTCGGATAGATGACGGCTTCGCCGTGCGGGTGGTAGTTACCGCTGGTGTCACCGCAAATCTTCGCGCACTTGATGTGCTGGCGGCCGGGGAAGAGGCGCAGGTCGTGCATCGCGTAGAGGATGCGGCGCTGGGCGGGCTTGAGTCCGTCGCGCGCGTCGGGCAGGGCGCGGGAGATGATGACGGACATGGAGTAATCGAGGAAGGAGCGTGACATCTCCTCCGCGACATCGATTGGTTCGACTTTTTCGTTCTGCGTATACACGGATTAAAGGACTGTGAAAGGGCTGGCCCGGGGTGTTTCCGGGGAGTGGCAAATAGTGCCTGCTGGCTAGCGCGGAGGCCAGCGCAAACATTGCCTTACGGCGATTCAGGGGCCCGGGTTTTCTTCCTGCCGTCGGGCTTCGATTTTGCCCTTTTCACCTTGGAGGATGAGGTGTCCCTCGGGACTGAGGGTCCAAGTTTGCGCCGTTTGCAGCAGGTCCAGAAAGCGTTGCTCCCGGGCCATCAATTCTTCTCCGCAGAACATCCGTGTGCCGGCGAGGGGACCGACCGTGATCTTGTCGCCGTCGATTGTGCAAGAACCCATGAATCGGTTGCAGGAGGAGTTGCCGGAGATGCGGTTGTCGTCGCCGAATTCGATGGTGACCGGCCGGTCGGGCGGTGGGGTGTCGCCGGCGATGGCGGTGACGATCCATGCCGTGCCGGCGAGGGAGGGAGGTTTGGTTTCCATGCCGGCGAGAGGGAGAGCTAACGTCAACAGTAGCAGGGTGAGCAGTAATTTCATGTTCGGTCAGGCCAGTGCTTGCTGGGCGGTTTTGAAATGTAGCTTCGCGGTGGCGCGGAGGGCATCGGGGCCGTGTTGGTGGACGAGGGCGCGGGAGGCTTCGAGCACGGCAGCCGAGGCGCCTTTGGGGAGTTTGACGCCCCATTTCTTTTCCGCATCGGCGAGCCAGTCGATGAACTTTTCGCGGGCCAGAATCGAGGCGGCGGCCACGGCGTAGTCGCTCTCGGCTTTGGTTTGCTGCCGCAGGGTGATCTTGCGGCCCTTTTCCATGAGGGCGCGTTGCAGCACGATCGGGTTGGCGAATTGGTCGCTCAAGGCCGATGGACACTCGGGCTTGCGCTCGCAGAGGTTTTCGATCACGCGGGCGTGGCCCCAGGCGAGGAGGCGGTTGAGGTTGCCGATCTTTTCGTAGAGCGGGTTGTATTTTTCCGGCGAGACGACGATGACTTCGCTGACGAGGCCTGGCGTGGTGCGGACGACCTCGGCAAGTTTGCGGATCTGCGCGTCGGAGCCGATCGATTTGCTGTCACGGATGCCGGCTTCGAGCAGATGGCGGGCACTGGTTTCGTCTGTGTAAGCGCCGGCGATGACGAGCGGGCCGAAGAAGTCGCCCTTGCCGCTCTCGTCGATGCCGAAGTGCGGGGCGAAGCGCTCGGGGTGATGGATCTCCTCGTAGCCGAGGCGCGCTTCACCGAGCACTTCCGGCTCGAGGGTGAACTGGATAAAGTGCTCGGTGTCTTTGCCTTGGATCACCACTTTCGGGCCTTTTTCGTAAACGGCAATGGTGAGCCCGGGTTTTTGTGCGAAGTAAATCGTGTAAGGGCGCTCCTCGAATTTGAATCCTTGCTCGACGAGGATGCCGCGCAGTTTGTCCGCTTGATCGGCGGATAGCGCTACGGTGTGGGAGCGGATGGGCGGCATCGGGTGATCCGATGGATGTAATCGTTGGTCTGCCGCCCGTCGAGCAGGTTGGGCTTTTTTGCCGGCGAGAGGTTTGCTCTGATGCCGCAGTGGACAAAACGAGCTTCGCCCAAAGGTTGCGTGCCTGGTTCCGCCGGCATGGGCGGGATTTGCCGTGGCGGCGGACGCATGATCCGTATGCCATTCTCGTTAGCGAGATGATGTTGCAGCAGACGACGGTGACGGCGGTGGTGCCGTATTTCGAGCGGTGGATGCGGCGGTTTCCATCGGTGTATGAACTGGCGACGGCGGAAGAGGCCGAAGTTTTGGCGCTGTGGCAAGGGTTGGGCTACTACCGGAGGGCAAGGAATCTGCATGCGGCGGCCAAGAAGGTTGCAAGCGACTCGAGGGGCGTCTTTCCACGTGATTACGATGCATTGCGGGCTTTGCCGGGCGTGGGGGACTATACGGCACAGGCCGTGCGGGCCTTTGCTCACGACGAGCCGGCG
>JBILDG010000032.1:0-11854 GCA_044352715.1 Chthoniobacterales bacterium
GTAGTTCGACGAAGCGCGGTAGCCCATGCCGTTACGTCCGTCGTGGAATCCCGCGCGGTAGCCCTGACGATAACCGTCACCATAGGCCGATTGATAAGACGACGGCGACGGCCGCACGCCCGCCTGCGCCGGGTTCGTGCCATAGGGACTGGTCAACGACGCCACGTCGTCCATGGTGAGACATCCCACCAAGAACAGCGGGGCCAGAATCATGGGGAGTTTTTTCATCATTATGTGTTGGTGTTATTCGTTCGGAAAATTAGCCAGCCATCGTGACCAGCGACTGATAATGCTCGGGCCGGCGGTCGCGGAAGAAGCCCCATTGGGCGCGGAGGTTGCGGATAGCGTCGAGATCGAAGGTGTGAACAAGCACGCTCTCGCTCGCGCGGTCGGCCTCGGCGACTTTTTTGCCGGTCTCATCGGCGATGAAGGATGAGCCGAAGAAGGTCATCTCGCTGTTTTTGCCTTTCTCGGTGCCGATGCGGTTGGAAGCGACAAGCGGGACCATGTTGGCGGCGGCATGTCCCTGCATGACGCGTTGCCAGTGGGCGCTGGTGTCCCAATCGGGATACTGCGGCTCGCTGCCGATGGCGGTCGGGTACAGCAGCACTTCGGCGCCTTGCAACACGAGGCAGCGGGCCGTCTCAGGAAACCATTGGTCCCAGCAGATACCGAGACCGACCTTGCCGAACTTCGTGTCCCACACGCGGAAGCCGGTGTCGCCGGGGTTGAAGTAATATTTTTCCTGATAGCCGGGGCCGTCGGGGATGTGCGTCTTGCGATAGATGCCCATGAGCGCGCCCCCGGCATCGATCATGGCGACGGAATTGAAATAGGCTTGGTTGGCCCGCTCGAAGAAGGAAAACGGCAGGACGACATCCAACTCGCGGGCGAGCGCCTGGAATTTGGCGATGCCTTCGTTACCCTCGACCGGGCGCGCCAACTCGAAATTCTCGGGCAGCTGGTCTTGGCAAAAATACGGCGTTTCGAAAAGTTCCTGGATGAGGATGACGTTGGCGCCTTCTTTCGCCGCGCGGCGGATCAGGCTTTCTGCACGAGCGAGGCTCTCGGAGCGGTCGCGGCCGCAGGCCATCTGGGTGGCGGCAAGGGTGACGTTGCGCATGGAAAATCAGGCGCCGGCTTTTTTGCGCAGGCGCAAGGTGATGCGCTTCATGCGCGCGTGGTCATCGGGACTCCAACTCTGGATTTCCGGATCTTCCTTAAACGCCTGATGCACGAGCCAGCGGTCGTAGGCATTCAGGGGCTCGGTCTGCAGAGGTTTGCCGCGTTCTTTGACCAGCGCGGCCATTTGCTTCATTTTTTCGATCAGCCGGTCGTTGCGCATGGCGCGCCGGTGCTCGACATCAACGGTGACGCGGGGCGCGTCGGGGTTTTCGGCAAGGATGAGACGGTTGAGGAGATATTGGATATCCTCGAGCGTCTCGTCATTGCGCCCGGTCAGCAGTTCGGCGTCGCTGGTGTAGATTTGCAGAACGAGACCGTGCTCGTTGGGTTGTTCCTCGATCTGCACGGCGAAACCGAGATAGCCGAGCATGGTGTCGAGGATCTCTTTCGGGGTCATGCGCCGGATTTTCGGTGTTTCCCTTTGCCCGCCTCAAGCGCTTTCTTTTGCAAAACGGATTTCTTTTCGAGCACCGGGAGCGGCTTGTTGCGTGTGGCGTAGAGCTGAATGATCGAAATGATGTTCTGCGTGGTCCAGTAAAGCGAGAGGGCCGAGGCGAAGTTGTAGGCGAAAAGAATGAAGATCAGCGGCATGAACATGAACACGCGCTGCTGCACGGCATCGCCGGTCTTCGGAGTAATGTGCATCTGCCAGAACATGGTCGCGGCCATGAGCAAGGGCAGGATGTTGAGCGGGAAACCGAGGATATGGGCCACGGTGTCGGGCTGGGAGAGGTCGTTGACCCACAGGAACGAGCTGTTGCGCAACTCGATCGCCGTGCCGAGCATCGAGTAAAACCCGAAGAAAATCGGGATCTGGATCAGCATAGGCAGACAGCCGCTGAACGGATTGACCCCGTAGTCCTTGTAGAGCTTCATCAGCTCCTGGTTCATCTTGGTCGGATCGTCTTTGTATTTGTCGCGCAGCTCGGTCATTTTCGGCGAGAGCGCGGCCATGCGGCGCATGGAGTTGGTCGCTTTGTTCTGCAGCGGCCAGAGCAGGGCTTTGATGATAATGGTGAGGGCGATAATGGCCGCAGCAAAATTGCCGAGCACGCCGTAGAGGGAGTTCATCGAGTAGAGCAGGATTTCGCTCACCCATTTGAAAATGCCGAAGTTCATCACTTCCTGCTCGCCGTGGCCGAGCTGGGAGAGGCGGCCGAGGTCTTTCGGTCCCGCGTAAATCTGAAAGGTCCAGGTCTTGGTCTGCCCCGGCTCGAGGCGGAAGCCCGGCAGGCCGAGTGCTCCTTCGATCCCGAGAACTTTTTCCTCGGCATTGCCGCCGTGCAGACGATCAATGTTCCGCGCCCAAACCGAGGCACCCGGGTCACCCTGCGACACGGCCACGATAGTCGCGAAGTATTGGTTTTTCACCGCCGCCCACGAAATGTTGTCCGACTTCTGCTCGTAAAAATTTTTCGCCGCACTGAGTTGGATGCCGGTGAGCGGGATTGAGCTGGCGTTGAACCAATTCACATCGGTGAAGGTCGCCTTGCCGTCGCGATACCAATCGAAGCCCGTGTAGAGCGTCATGTCGCTGTAGTGGATCGGAGCCGCGCCGCCGGTGCTGACATAAAATCCGCGCCGCTCGACCGCGTTCGGCCCGGCGTTGGTGAAGGCCACCTCCAAATCAACCACGTAGTTGCCTTGACCGTCCGACGCCTCCTGCACGGTGAACGTCTTGCGCACTTGCGTTCCATCGGGCAGCGAGCCCGCAAACACCGCGCGGTGATCCGCATCACGGGGCGCCGCGATAAATCCACCCATCGCCACCCCGGGCTCGTCACCAATCGCGCCGACGGGCAACGCCTCGGGAATGTTCAGCGCGACCTTGGCGCCATGCTCACCCATGTGGCCCGATAGCTCTACTCGCGCCAAACCACCGGCATCGCTCACCAAAACAAACTCGGCCAAGCCCGTTGTAATCTTGATCTCCTCGCGCGGGACGGAGGACGCAGCCGGTGCAGCGGGGGCAACCGGCGTCGTGTCCGGCACGGGCGCTGGCGTGGGTGTAGCCGTGACCTCCGAAGCCTTCGCCTGTTGCTCGATGCGTTTGGCCTCGGCCAACTGCTCCGGCGTCGGGGAGTAATATTTGACGTAAGCCCATTGCCAAAGCCCGAGGCCGGCAATGCACATGATGACAACGATCCAAGCTTTGCGATCCATGAGTGCGTTCAGTTCTTTTTAATGAAAATTGACGATCCGTCCGGCGCGTTCGATGCGCGCCGGCACCGGATCACAGCCGCAACCGCCCCACGGATGGCAGCGGCCCAGACGTTTGAGGCCCAACCAGCTTCCCCGCGCGGCCCCGTGCGTCTCGACTGCCTCGAGAAAGTAGCGCGAGCAACTCGGCTCGAACCGGCATCCCGCCCCCGGCCCGCCCAGCCACACAAGGAAGGGCGACAGCGTCCACTGATACAAGCGAATGGCGATGCGGATCAAAAATGTCATGTCTTCAAATAACCTGCCCGCCCCGCGAGCACACGCCATTCCTCGAGCAAAGCCGCGTAAGTCGTGGTCGCCGCCGCGCGCCGCAGCACGACCACCATCCACAAACCGGCGGGCAAGAGCGAGCGGTGGAGGCGGAAAATTTCCCGCAGGCGGCGCCGTGCGCGGTTGCGCTCCACCGCCGAGCCGACTTTGCGCGTCGTCACCACACCGAAACGCGGGGCTTCGTTTTCCCCGGTCAACAATCCGCCCAAGACCATGAATTTCCCGTGCCAGGAGCGGCCATTCTCACGCACAGCCGCGAATTCACTGCGACGTGCAAGGCGGGCGGACTTGGGAAAGGTGAGAGCACCCATCAAGCCGCAAAATGAAACCGCGATAAGGGTCAAGCGCCCGTGTGGCGCGCGTATTGCACCTCAGCGCCTTTGGGCAAGAGGCGTTTGCGTCCGCGCTGGCGACGACGGGCCAGAGTAGCGCGGCCACCTTTGGTCTTCATGCGGGCGCGAAAGCCGTGCTGCCGTTTGCGGGTGCGCTTGGAAGGTTGGTAAGTTCTTTTCATAGGTCAAAATTTTCGTGCCGGAAGCACGGCAGAAGGGGCAGCATGGGGGGAACGGCGGACGATGTCAAACAAACCCTCCGCCCGCCAACCCTGACATGGCCAAGAAATTCCTGCTTGTGGACGCCCACAACGTCATTTTCGCCCGACCTGAGCTGGCTGCCCTGCATCGCCGCCATCCGGGCACCGCCCGGGAACGCCTCGTCCAGATCCTCGAGCGCTACCAAGACGCGGCCGACACGCGCGTGGTCGTGGTCTTCGACGGCGGAGCCCACGCGCAATCCACAAGCGAGACCTCCGGCCCCGCCGGCGTGCAGGTGATGTATCCGCAAGCCGGACAAACCGCCGACGCCATCATCGAGCGGCTTGTCTTGAAATACGCAGCACAGCACCAACTCACCGTCGCCAGCAATGACAACCTGATCCGCACCGCCGCCGTGGCCGCCGGAGCCTCGACCATCGATCCCGATTCGCTTTTCGACGACATCGCCCGGTCTGAAGGCGACCTCCGCGAGACCCTCGACCGCCTGCGCAAGAAACGCTAAACCGCCGCCGCCCGCTCGCGGTTGAGCCACACTTTGCACGCACTCTTCATGCGCGTGAGGATGTAATAAACCGTCTGGCTTCGCTGACGCACCAACTGCGCCCCGACGATCCGTGGGACGAAATCCGCCGGCACGTCCATCACTTCCTCGATCGACGCGCCCTCGAACCCCTTGCACAAAATCGCCGTCATCGCCCGCGTGAGTGTCTGCACCTGCGGGCCCAGCGTGATGCGGAAGCGCACCTTGCGGTCGGCATCCACCGCCAGAAACACGCCGACCGTGTCGGTGCATTCCTCGTCCTTGCGCACATCCTCGAGCTGAAACGTCTCGCCGTCGCGCGGCGCCTGTGCAGCCGCCTGATCGGCATACGCGATCAGCGTTTCCCGCTTCTCCTCGTCGGGCAACACCTCAAACAGCCCGATGATTTTTTCCAACTTCGCCGGATAACTCATGCCGTCATTTAGTTTTGTCGGGCCGCGAAATACCAGCCCGGACATTTTGGTGGCACACCGCACGGCTCTGCCGTAAGCCATCGATATCTCATGAAGCTCCGGCTCGGCATTGCGGTTGCCCTATGGTGCACGGGTGTTTTCGTGCCCGGTGCCGACCAGATGACGGAGGAACCATCCTTCGAACCGCGCCCCCTCACCCTCACCCCCGACACCCTGCCGGAGATTCCCGCGCCGGAAAAAAGCTGGGGGCTTCCTTTGCCCGCACACCCGTCGTTGGTTGCCGAAGCAGCGGCAGCGCGCTTGGAACCGACCGCGGAGGAGATGGAAAACATCCGCACCGCCAAAGTCTGGGAACTGTTCGAGGCCGTGGCCGACGGAAAGACAGAAAAGGTCCGAACCCTGCTCGCCGAGGGCGTCAACGTGAACAGCGAACTCCCCCGCCCGCCCCGCGCAGAATTTGCCGCGCGTTTCCGCGGTGGACTCATGCATTATTTCGTAACGGTCGAACGCGGGCTCACGCCTCTCATGCTGGCCGCCGGCACCGGACAGCGCGAGATGACCCGCCTGCTGCTGGATAACGGTGCCGCGCCCAACGCCCGCACGAAACGCCACAAAACCTTCGCCCTCTGGCTGGCCAGCAAAGGCCGCCACATCGAAATCATGCAAATGCTCCTCGACGTGAAACCGGACTCCGACGCCGCGCGGCTTGCCATCGAAATCGACCTCGGCAGCCAAACGGCCAGCCTTGTCCGCGATGGCGTGTCCGGACCGCCGATGCCCGTTTCCACCGGACGCCAAGGCTTCCCCACACCTCCGGGCGAATACGTCGTGACCGACAAGCACCGCAAATGGCGCTCAACGATTTATCCCGCCGACATGCCGTTCTTCATGCGTCTTTCGTGCGGTGAAATCGGACTCCATGCCGGCGAGCTTCCCGGCTACCCCGCCTCGCACGGGTGCATCCGACTGCATCGCAAGGATGCCGAAGACCTGTTCAAACAAGTCCCGGTCGGCACGCGCGTGACAATCAAATGATCGCGGGCGGCCAATCGATCGATAACGCGCCCTGCGACACCTCCGCAAGCAACGGCGCGCCCAATGACTCCTCGAGAATCTGACGATTGGTTTGCTGGGCTGCGCTGACAAGTCCGTCCGCATTATTCAGGATCACACCCACCAGAGTCAGCCCGCGCGCACGGATACTCTCGACCGTCAGCAGCGTGTGGTTGAGCATGCCGAGCCGATTGCGTGCCACCACGATCACCGGCCAGCCAAGTTCCGCCGCAAAATCAGCGATGGTTGACTCCTTGGTCACCGGCACAAGCCAGCCGCCGGCACCCTCGCAGAAAACGTGCGCATGAAGATCCGCCAACTCCCGTATCCTGCGCAAAGCCAACCCCGGATCGGCCGCCGGTTCGCCAACCAACGCACAGGCCCGCGGAGCAGCCGGAGTTTTCAGCCAGACCGGATTCATTATGTCCATTGGCACGATGTCTTCGTTCGCCGCGTGAAGAATTTCCACATCGTCGCGCGGACCACAGCAAAACGGCTTGGCCGCAACGGCATCCCATCCCGCCTGGCGCGCCGCCCGCACGAGGAGGGCGGTGACAAACGTCTTTCCGCAATCGGTATCCGTTCCGGTGATGAAGTAGTTCATACGCGCTTTTTCAATCCTCCGACTCCGCCGAGAAAATGATACGCCGCCGCGGAAACCACATGCAGCGCGGCCGTCTCGCTGCGAAGCACGTTGGCCCCGAGATCGAGCGGCACAAAGCCCGCGGCGGTGGCATCCGTGATTTCCTCGTCCGTCCAATCCCCCTCGGGTCCGATGGCAAAAGTGACATTCGACACCGGCACAATAGCGAAAAATTCATTGAGAAGTTTTCCGCGCGGATGCAGCGACGGGATACCGCGCAGCCCCTCCGGCGCAGAGCGGAACGCTTCAGATGGAGACATCACAGGAAAGATCTCCGGCAGCACCACATGACCGCATTGCTTGGCCGCCTCGACACTCGTCTGCACCCACCTGTCGCGGCGTTTGCCGGCATCCTTGCCATCCAAGCGCACTACGCTGCGCGCCGCCGCCACCGGACGAATCGATGCCGCACCAAGTTCCGTTGCTTTTTGCACGAGCCAGTCAAAGCGCTCGCCTTTGATGAGTGCCACGATGAGATGTATCCCCGGTTCGACCCGCGCAACACGCTCCTCGGACACGATGTGCGCGAGCGCGCGATTCTTCGAGACATCCGTCAACTCGGCCCGCGCCGTGCGACCCATACCATCGAAAATCTCGATCTCATCCCCCGCACCCAAACGCAGCACTTGCGTGGCATGGCGTGCCTCGGCCGACGGCAACTCAACCGCGCCGTCCTTCCAACATTCCTTCGGGGCAAAAAATCGCGCCATGGTTTTATCAACCGATCTCCTTGAATCGCCGCAACGTCTCGTCTCGCTCCGTGCCGTGATCAACCATCGGCAACGGATAGCCCGGCGCGATCGGTTTCCCATCAATCGGCGCCTCGAGAAATTTCGCCGCGGGCACGTGGGCCAACTCCGGCACCCAATGTTTGATGTAAGCGCCCTCGGCATCGTAGCGCTTCGTCTGACTCCACGGATTTTGGATGCGGAAATACGGCGCAGCGTCGGCCCCCGTGCCGGCGCTCCATTGCCATCCGCCATTGTTGCTGGCGATCTCTCCGTCGAGCAGCCGCTGCATGAAATACTTCTCCCCCATCCGCCAGTCGAGATGCAGGTCTTTCGTCAGAAACATCGCCGCAATCATGCGCGCGCGATTGTGCATGTAACCCGTGGCATTCAGCTGCCGCATGGCCGCATCGACGATGGGAAATCCCGTCCGCCCCTCGCACCAAGCGGCGTATTTTTCTTCGTCGTCGTCCCATTCCATCCCGCGGTATTTCGCGTTGAACTCATGCTCCATCACTTCGGGAAAGTGCCAGAGGATCTGGAAATAAAACTCCCGCCAAACGACTTCGCTGATGAATTTCCACACACTGTCGCGACCTGCGGCATCCCCGCTCTCCGCCGCGATCTTGGCCTTGTGATAAACCTCGCGCGGCGACAACAAACCGAAGCGCAAATCCTGGGAAAGGCGCGAAGTGCCATCCACCGCCATGAAGTCGCGGGTCGCACCGTAACGATAGACCGGACCGGACAAAAATTTCTTCAACCGCTCGCGCGCAGCTTTCTCGCCCGGTTCCACACCACCGGAGAACTCCGAGAGTCCCCAATGAGCGGGCGTCGGCAACGCCGCACTCGCGATGCGATCCGGCGTTGACAGTTTTTTCAATCGCGGGCCGACGGACGGTTTATCCAGCTTCGCCCAAGCCCGCGAATACGGCGTGAAGACGCGGAACGGTCCACCCTCGCCCGTCCTCACCTCGTCGCCCTCGTGCACCGAGACGTCCTTGAATGTGTGCAACGCGCGCCCCTCGGCCGCCAAAGCACGCGCCAACTTCTCCTCGGCTGCACGGCCGAAAGGATCGGGATCGCGATTGGTGAAGATGGCCTCCGCTTTCGTCTCACGGGCCAACTTCACCAACTCAGCGACGACATCGCCCTCCCGCACGATCAAGCGGCTGCCGATCGCCCGCAGATTGCCATCGAGCGAAGCAAG
Source organism: Chthoniobacterales bacterium (assembly GCA_044352715.1). GTDB lineage: Bacteria > Verrucomicrobiota > Verrucomicrobiia > Chthoniobacterales > JACTMZ01 > JACTMZ01. Next base: position 8,818 of record JBILDG010000032.1, read on the forward strand.
TGAACCGCAAAGAAAACTCTGCCGCGGCGCTCCGGTCCAGCGATGGTTTTTCTTCCACCCGCTCGCCACATACACCGGCACCACGTGATCCGCCGCTTTGGCCGCGGCCGCCAACGCGGTGTTGTCCGTGATCCGCAAATCCCTCCGGAACCAGTGGATGGCTGTTTTCATCGCCTCGACAATGCGCGGCTCCGCCGCAAGAATCCAGCGCGTTGAGCACTCCCGACACGTTACTCATCATCGCCGGCAACGGACGCTATCCGTTCCAACTCGCCGCCGCCGCCCGCCGCCGCGGCGTGTCGCGTCTTTGCGTCGCCGCTTTCGAAAATGAAACCGACCCCGCCCTCGCCCGCGAAGTGCATGATCTTCGCTGGCTGCGTGTCGGCCAACTCGGCAAACTTCTCGCCTACGCCCGCGAAACCGGCGCCCGGCAAGCCATCATGGCCGGACAAATCGCGCCGAAAAATCTCTTCGATCTGCGCCCGGACTTCAGCGCACTCCTGCTTCTCGCCAAACTCAAAGAACGCAACGCCGAGACCCTCTTCGGCGCCGTGGCCGATGCGCTGGCCAAGGACGGCGTCGAACTCCTTCCCGCGACAACTTTTCTCGACGATTTTCTCGCGCCGGCAGGACATTTCGCCGGGCCCAAACCACGGCGGCGCGTGCACGACGATGTGGCTTTCGGTCTGCGTATCGCCAAGGAGACGAGCCGACTCGACATCGGCCAGACCGTCGTCGTGCGCAACGGCACCGTGCTCGCGGTTGAGGCCTTCGAAGGAACCAACGAAGCCATCAAGCGCGGCGCCTTGCTCGGACGCGGACAGGCCGTGGCCGTCAAAGTTTCCAAGCCAAACCAGGATTTCCGTTTCGACGTTCCCGTCATCGGCCCGCTCACGCTCGAGGCCGGCGCGTCCTCCGGTCTCTCCGCCCTCGCCGTCGAGACCGGGCGCACCCTGCTCATCGAACCCGACCGCCTGAAATCCATGGCGGATGAACTCAAAATCTCCCTCATCGGAATCCAACCATGACCACCAAAATTCGCGCCGGCGTCGTCGGCGTCGGCAGCATGGGCTTCAACCATGCACGTGTTTACTCCGAACTCGACAACGCGGAACTTGCGGTCGTCTATGACGCCGACCGTGCGGCCGCCGAGCGCACCGCCCGCAAATTCCGCTGCGCCGTGGCCGACTCGCTCGAGGATCTGGCGGACAAAGCCGATGTCGTCACCATCGCCGCTCCCACCCACCTGCATCACGAGATCGGCATGAAGTTGCTCGGGCTCGGACGCCACCTACTCATTGAAAAACCGATCAGCGACAACCCCGCCCACGCGGCCGAGCTGGTCGATCTCGCCCACGAACGCGGCCTCATTCTGCAAGTCGGCCACATCGAACGCTTCAATCCCGCCCTCGCCGCCCTCGAGGAGCACCTCACCCGCCCGCGCTTTCTCGAGGTCACCCGCCTCTCCCCTTACCCTGGACGCAGCATGGACATCGGGGTCGTGCTGGATGTGATGATCCATGACCTCGAAATCATCCTCCACCTCGTGCGCTCACCCGTCACCAGCGTTGACGCCGTCGGCGTCGCCGTGCTGAGCAAAGGCGAGGATATCGCCAGCGTCCGGCTGCATTTCGCAAACGGCTGCGTAGCCAACGTTACGGCCAGCCGCATCAGCATGGAGAAAGTTCGTCGCATCCGCCTTTTTCAGGAAGACGCCTACCTGTCCCTCGATTACCAAAAGCAAAGCGGCAAAATGTATCGCCTCAACGCGGGCAAGATCGTCCAGCAACGCGTCAAAATCGAACGGGGCGAACCGCTCGCGCGCGAACTCCGCCACTTTGTCGAATGCGCCCAGGCCGGACGCCAACCCAAAGTCGGCGGCATGGAAGCCATCGCCGCCCTCGAACTCGCCATGCAGATCACCCGGCAAATCGCCGAGCGCGCCCCGCGCCGCGAAGCCTGAGCTTATGCGCATTTTTGTCGTAGCCGGCGAAACCAGCGGCGACACCCATGCCGCGACTTTGGCGGACGAACTCCGCGCGCTCTCACCCGACCTGCAGATTTCCGGATTGGGCGGCCCCAAGCTTCACGCGCTTTCCGCCGACGTCGAGGATTGGACCCACGACGCCGCCGTCGTCGGTCTGTGGGACGTGCTGCGCCGCTACGGGTGGTTCCGCGCAAAGTTCCGCGAAACCCTCGACCGCATCGCGCGCGAAAAACCCGACGCCGTGCTTTTTGTCGATTACCCCGGCTTCAACCTCCGCCTCGCCCGCGCCCTCCAACCACTGCGCCCCCGGGTGAAGCTCCTCTACTACATCAGCCCGCAAGTCTGGGCGTGGAACCGCGCCCGCATCCCGCGCATGGCCGGCTGGCTCGACCGCATGTTCTGCATCTTCCCCTTCGAAAAAGACCTCTACGAAAAGTCCGGGCTCACCACGGAATTCGTCGGTCACCCGATGGCGAACATCCTCTTGCCCATCGGAGACGCATCCCGCCAACCAGACCTCTTCACCCTCCTGCCCGGCAGCCGCGAGCGCGAAGTGCGCAAAATTTTTCCCGTCATGCTCGCCGCCGCGAAAATCATCCTCGCCCGACGTCCCGCCACCACCTTCGCTGCCGCCGCCTCCTCGGAAAAGCTCCGCGCCCTCATGCAAAGCATGGTCAGCAAGGCGAACGTCGGTTGTGACGTCGGACTTCGCAACGCACGCGACCTCATGCAAACCGCTGCCGCCGGTCTTGTTGCCTCGGGCACCGCCACGCTTGAGGCGACCCTCAGCGGACTTCCCTACGCCCTCGTCTACAAAGTCGCGCCCCTCACCTACCTCGCCGGCCGTGCCGTCATCCGCGTCCCCTACCTCGGCATGGCCAACATTCTCGCCGGACGCAGCATCGTGAAAGAATTCATCCAGCAAGACGCCACTCCTGCCGCCCTGGCCGCCGAAGGCCTGCGCCTGCTCGACGATCCCGCCGCCCGCGCCCGCCTGCGCGAAGATTACGCCACCGTCCGCTCCCAACTTCTCGCTCCCGGCACCATATC
>JBILDG010000226.1:0-3531 GCA_044352715.1 Chthoniobacterales bacterium
CATCAAAGAGTTCGAAAAGTTTCGGCGGAAACTGCGCCCGAAGCTCCTCGTAGTAAGGCAGGTTACCAGTCTGGACGAGCGTGGTGATTTTCTCCCGCAGCGCCTCGCCGAGGCCGGGAACGCCTTTCAATTTGTCCTCGCGAACGAGCGTGCCGAGATCGCCTTCCAGCAGTTCAAGGGCGCGGGCGCCATTGCGGTAAGCGCGGATTTTGAATGGGTTTTCGCCCTGCAACTCGAGCAAAAGGGCGATGCGCTCGAGAGTTCCGACCACTTGGTCGCGGGTGATGGCGGGCATACTAATGAATGTAGGTGGCCACGCGGTTGCGCCATCCCGGCAGCCAGCGCTTCTCGCCACGGGCGGCCGGGGACAATTCCACGCGACGCGTCAACACACGATCGGCGCTCTTGGAAAAAGCGGCGGTGGGCGAACCGGCCTCGGACATTCCCGCGAGCACTTGCAAGAGCCCCCACCCTTCGCCTTGGTAGCGCTCGGAGGGCGACGTCCCCTCGCCCTTGAAATTCACGTAATCCATGAGCACGTAGAGACCGCCCGGCGCATTGGCCACACGATAGAAATTGCGGCGGATTTTTTCGCGGTCACGCGACGGCGCGGCGTCGAGCATCTGCGGCAAAGCCGCTTCAAGGCGCAGGGCGGCGAAGCGGGCCTGTAATCCGACCGTCGAAGCCAGCACGGAGCGAAGCTCCTCCATGCGCTTGGAGCGAAAGTCAGCCATGAACGCGGCGCGATCGGGCCACGGACACACTCCGGCCGAAGCCAGCCAAGCCGGGAGCTTGGATCCGTTGGCGGCAAGGTAATCGCGCAGCGCAGGAAAGCTCTCCTTGAACGGCCCGCGTTGGCCGGATGGATACCAGATGAAGTGACCGATACCGAGCGAGGCAAAGTCCTCGCCTTTGTTCCAAGAAGTCAGGCCATCTCGGGTGCCGGCGCATTCATTGCGCCAAATCTTATGGCCGATGCGTTCGGCCTCGGCATCACTGATCTGCAGGCTGCCGGCGTGAACCGCTGACGAGGCAGCGAGGGCAAGCCAGAGTGCGAGGAGCCTGGTGCGCACGGCTGTTCAGCCTCAGGCCGCTCCGACACGCATGGGCATCAGCACATAAACGAACGGGGCATTGATTTTGATGACGCCGGGGCTGATGTCGTCGATCAACTCGAAATGAACCTCGTCTTCCTGCAAGTATCGCAGCGGGGCCATGAGGAACTCGGGATTGAAGGCGATGGAGATGTCCTTGCCCTTGTAGCTCACTGCGAGGGCTTCGCGGGCCTCGCCCACTTCGGGCGCGTTCGAGGTGACCTCGAGATTTCCTTTGGAAAAAACGAGCCGGACGGACGCCGTTTTCTCGTTGTTGAGGAGCGACACGCGGCGCACGGCATTGAGCAAAGCTTCGCGCTCGACGGTGACTCGCTCGTTGACTTTCGTCGGGATGACTTGGACGTAATTGGGATAGTTGCCCTCGACGAGCTTGCAAATGATGGTGGTGGCACCGCATTCGAACATGACCATGTTTTGGGCCAGTCGGATGACGACATTGCCGTCGTCCTTGAGCACACGCTGCAGTTCCTGGATAGCTTTGGTGCGGACGATGAATTCGCGCTCCTGGCTCGGTGGGATTTCGAGGTCGTTGATTTCGGCCAGCGCGAGGCGGCGGCCGTCGGTGGCCACGAGCGTTAGCTTATCGCCTTTGAAAGAAAAGAAGATGCCATTGAGCACGTAACGCGTTTCGTCGAGTGAGATGGCGTAGTGAGTTTTACGGAGGCCATCCTTGAGATCGGCCGCTTTGAGGGTGAACTCCACCGCGTCCTCGAAGGCCGGCAACCCGGGAAACTCGGCCTCGGGCAAACCGAAAATTTTGTAAACACCCGCCCCGCTGTGCAGCGTGGCCATGCTTTTTCCATCCACCTCAACCGCGATATCCGTCTTGGGCAGATCCTTGACCAGCGTGCTCAGGCGCTTGGCCGGGAGAGTGGTCGCACCGGTCTTGCCGATCTGGGCCGGAACTTTGGTGCGGACGGTGAAATCCAGATCGGTGGACGTGAGGATAAGGTGGTCATCGGCCGCCTGCAGGAGGACATTCGAGAGGATGGGAAGCGTGCTTCGTGGGTTGACGGCACTGACGGCGTTTTGCAGACCGTCGGCAAAAGCTTCCTGCGTGATAGTGAATTTCATGGTTTGTAAATGTGGCAACCGCTTGGGGCGGGAAACCTGCTTTATGTCCGAAAATTAGCGCACTCTGTCAAAGCCAAAGCCCGGCCAACCCTTATCTCAACAGCGCGGATTCGAGAAAGCCGATGATTTGGCGCAAGCTTTCGTCTTTATCCATGCGGCCCTGCACGGTCTTGCAGGCATGAATGACTGTGCCATGGTCGCGGCCCCCGAAGGCTTCGCCAATATCTTGGAGCGAGTTTTTCGTCTGCCGCCGTGAGATGAACATACCGACTTGCCGGGCGAAGGCGATGTGGGCCGTGCGGCGTTTGCTAGTCATGTCGGCCAAGCGGACATCGTAATGCTCGGCCACCTTGCGCTGCACTTGATCGATCGTGACCGAGCGGCGGGCCTCTTCCTGCAAAATGTCGCGCAGCACATGCTCGATCGACTCGTCGGTCAGCGGACGACCGCTTAGCGAGGAGAATGAGGCCACGCGGAGCAAGGCGCCCTCGAGACGGCGGACATTCGACCTGATGCGCTGAGCGAGATAATCGAGGACATGCGAGGGAAGCTTGACGTCCAAGCCGGCGGCTTTTTTGCGCAGAATGGCCAGACGGGTTTCCATGTCGGGCGGCTGCAACTCGGCCGTGAGACCCCACTCGAAACGCGAGACCAGACGCTGCTCCAGCTGGGATATTTCACTGGGCGGCTGGTCGCTGGAGAGGACAATCTGTTTGCGCCCCTCGAAGAGCGAATTGAACGTGTGGAAAAACTCTTCCTGGGATCGCTCTTTGCCGGCGAGAAACTGGATATCATCAATGAGCAGGATATCGGCTTGGCGGTAACGCTTGCGGAATTTGACGAGCGAGTTGGTCTGAATCGCGTTGATGAATTCGTTGGTGAACGTTTCACTGCGCACGTAGGCAACTTTGGCGCCGCGGCGGCTTGAGGCCAAGTGATGACCGATGGCCTGAAGCAGGTGCGTTTTGCCGAGACCGACACCGCCATGGATGAAAAGCGGGTTGTAAGTGCGGGCGGGAGATTTGGCCACAGCCAAAGCGGCCGCATGCGCAAACTCGCTGTTGGTTCCGACCACGAACGTGTCAAAAACATAATGCGGATTGAGACCTTTCGGCCCGACGACCTCGGCCAGTTCGGAAGATTCCTCTGAAACGACCTCGGTAGAATTTTCCGGCGCCGAAGAGGCCACAACTCCATTCTCCACGCGGAAAACAAGTTTGCGACGATGGCCGAACACCGTCATCAACGATGCCTGAACCTGCGGGGCATAATTGCTCTCGATCCAGACCTGATAAATACTGTTTGGGATCACGAGAACCACTTCACGCGAATCCACCGAGGC
>JBILDG010000227.1:0-3529 GCA_044352715.1 Chthoniobacterales bacterium
CTTCGCGTATTGCTTCAGCCTGCGGATCGAGTTTGGCCAATTCCCTCGCCGCCCGCACCGCCTCGGCCAAGGCCGGCCTCACCCCACCGTCGCCCTCGGCACCAAGGGCCGTTTGAAGCTGGGCCGCCAATTCCAGTAAACGACGGCTGTTGCCGGCCGTGCGCAGACGGGAAAGTAATTCCTCTTCCTCGCCCGCCCGCAATTTTGCCGCGGCGATCTCCTCCGCCGCATGGGCCAGCATGTCGCGGCGCAGTAAAGCTTCTTTTTCAACCGTCTGCAGCCGCTCCATTTCCGCGGCCAAACGCAGAACCTCGCGGTGCGACGCCGCAAAATCAGCGGCTATTTCCCCCGCACCGGCATAAGCATCGAGCACTTGGGTCTGCGCCTCCCGGGAAAAAAGCGACTGATGGTCATGCGGACCATGAAGATCAACCAAGCGATCCCCCAGGGCCTTCAAGGCCGCCAAGGTGCAAGCGGAACCGTTGATGAATTGGCGGCCCGCACCGGCAGCTGACAAAGTTCGCTTCAAAAGCAACTGCCTGTCGGCACACGGCTCTGCTCCCTGCTCCTCCAGCCAGGCATCAAGTTCCGTGCTACGCGAAACATCAAAAGCCGCTTCGACCGTGCAGGAGTCTGCGCCGGACCGGATGAGCGATTTGTCCGCCCGCTCTCCAAGCAAGAGTTGCAGCGCACCAATCAAGATGGATTTGCCAGCTCCGGTTTCACCAGTGATCGTGACAAGCCCTGAGCCGGGCAGCCAAGTGAGATCCTCGACCAGGGCCAAGTTGCGGATACGGATGGATGCCAGCGTTGCGAGCACGGGGCAGATTATGCAAATGTCTTGGATTCAAGTCATGGCCGAACTTTCGATTACTTTTCTCGGCACCGGGACCTCTCAAGGAGTGCCTTTCGTCGCCTGCGATTGCCAAGTCTGCCGGTCGGATGACTCCAAGGATTGTCGGCTTCGTTCATCGATTTTGGTCGAGGCAGAGGATGTCACTTTTCTCGTCGACACCACGCCCGACTTGCGAGCGCAAGCCTTGCGCCAAGGCATCCGGCGGCTCGACGCCGCGATTTTTACCCACTCGCACACGGATCACGTGGCGGGTTTCGACGACCTGCGGCGCTTTTGCGAACTGGCCGACCGTCCGCTTCCTATTTATGCCTCGCCCCACACCATGGCCGACCTGCGGCGTATGTTTTATTACGCTTTCGACGGGCAGCACGCCTTCCGTAACTACGTGCGCCCGGAACCTCATGAGATTACGGCTTCTTTCAGCATCGGCAGCGTGGAGGTGATCCCTGCCGAGGTTCCTCATGGCCGCATGCTCGTTAACGGTTATATATTTGCACGGGAGGGACGCAAGTTGGCCGCCTACTTTAGCGATTGTCACCATGTTCCGAAGGACGTGATCGCGCAAATCCACGGCATTCCTGTTCTTATCATTGATGCCCTGCGCCACGAACCCCACCCCACGCACCTTTCACTCGGGCAAGCTCTTGATGTATCCAAGAAAGCCTGCGCCAAAAAAACCTACCTCACTCACATCGGCCACGACCTAGGCCATGCAGCCACGGAGAAAATTCTTCCGCCCGATGTCCGTATCGCCTATGACGGCCTGCGTCTGGAAATTTAGCGCCATCACCTTGCTGATGGCAGGTGCCGCGCTTCCTGCTGCGGCAGGAAGCACCCGCGAGGCAGCCGCGACTGTCGTGCTCTACAACACAAGCTCGCCGGATGCGCGGGAATTGGCCCACTATTATGCACAGGCCCGCCAGATTCCCACCGGTCAAGTCGTCGGCTTGGAGTGTCCGCTGACCGAGGAGATCACCCGCGAAGAATACCAATCCACCATCGAGGCGCCCCTGCGTTATCTCTTCGAGCAAAACGCGTGGTGGGAAATCCGTACAAGTTTCGACGAACGCAAGGAAATCACTCGCAACCGCATCCGCTATGTCGCCTTGATACGAGGTTTTCCGCTCAAAATCCGCACGACAATTCAACCACCCGAGCCGGGGAAACCGCAACCCTCCCCAAATCCCCGCGATGCCAATGCCGTCGATAGCCGCGACGAGGCCTCGGTGGATTCTGAACTGGCTACATTGGGCGCCTTTCGTGATTCATCATTCGGCGTTATCCCCAACCCCTACTTCCGGCGATTCACGCCGATTTTGGAGTCGGAGACAACACCAGGACTTCTGCTTATCTGCCGCCTTGACGCGCCAACACCCAACGACGTCAAGCGGATGATCGACGACAGCATCTACGCTGAGGAAAACGGCCTCTACGGATGGGCCTACATCGATCGAAGAAGCATTCCCGAAAGTGGATACCGCGAGGGTGATGATTGGCTGCATAATGCGGCCGCCGAGTGTTGGAAAAACGGTGTTCCCGTGATCCTCGACAACATGCCAGACATTTTGCCCGCCGGATTTCCCGTTACCGATTCCGCACTTTATTACGGATGGTATGCCGGCAGTATCTCAGGCGGCATGGCCTCGGCTGACACATCTTTCCGGCGCGGAGCTGTCGCTGTTCATATCCACTCGTTCAGTGCTGCCTCCCTGAGAAACCCCTCGGCCCACTGGTGCGCGCCGCTCATCACCCGCGGTGCCGCCGCCACACTCGGCAATGTTTACGAACCGTATCTCACGCTGACCGCGCATCTCGACGTCTTCAACGAAAGACTGCTCAAAGGATTCACCCTTGCCGAGAGCGCTTACATGAGCACCCGCGCCCTCTCGTGGATGAATGTTGTGGTAGGCGACCCGCTTTATCGTCCCTTTGCTGCACGTCAACCCGGCGCCCGGCGAGAGGAAACCGGTAACGGAAACGAACCATGGGTTGCGCTCTCCGGTGAATTAACCAAAACCGCCGCACAGGGACCGATACAGATTCTTTATTTGTCCAAACTCGCCCGCACATCGCGTTCCGGCTTGGCTTACGAAGCTTTGGGTATGCTGCAGAGCTTTTATCAGGAACCACGCGATGCGCTTTTCTCTCTCGAATCAGCCGGTTCCACCTACAGCACACCCGCCGATATTTTTCGCACGGTCATCGAGCGTATCCGCATTCTCCAATCGCTCGGCGATAAGAACAGCGCGCTCAAATTGATCGACCGCACTATCCAGCGACCCCAAATACCCGAACGAGCCAAACTACTGACCGATCTGCGCAACGAGATCTCTCCGCCCCAGCCCACCCAGCCATCTTCACCGGCCAAAAAATGAACATTGCCGCCGATTACCGTGATGCTTTGCAGAGGGAAGAGGCACGCGTGCGCGAATCACTACCACCCGGCAATGAACTCGCTTGGCAGGCACGCTGGTTCTCAGGAGCTTGCGGGCGGGAGTTCACCACCACCAGCGGAGAAAAAGTCCTCATTTTGGATTTCGGGGAATGGAACCGTGAAGCCGGTCCGGATTTTGTCCGCGCCACAGTAAGGATCAACGGACGCGAACACCAAGGTTCCATCGAGGTAGATCTCGACCCTTCCGGGTGGGAGCAGCACGGCCACGCAACGAACCC
>JBILDG010000033.1:0-11684 GCA_044352715.1 Chthoniobacterales bacterium
CAACCTTGCTTGTCGCTGCTTTGCTCGTCTTCCTCTGGTGGCTGACCACCCTTCCGCGGCTGCATGCGCGGTGGTTGCCCTACGTGCCGAAAATGATCCGTCCCCAAGCTGATCAGCTCGGACAAATTTTTCCCTGGCTGGGCTCGCACCCGCGACCGGTTGCCGCGGCCGTGTTGGTCTCCGGCGCGGCATTGGCCGCCCATTTCACGACTTACTTTTTCAGCGCAAGATCGTTCGGCTTGGACCTGAAACTGACCGATCTTTTCACCGTAATGCCGGTGGTGGACACCCTCACGATGCTGCCGGTGACACTTTTCGGCCTCGGCTTGCGGGAGACGCTTTTCGAGTATTTGCTCGGCGGACTTTTTCAGATCGCACCGGGGGCAGCCACCTTGGCATCGCTCGGTGGATTCGGCCTGCAGGCCGTGGTGGGGCTTTGCGGCGGACTTCTCGTGCCGTTCACTACCGCCCGCAAAGATCGCTAATATCGGCGAATCTTGCCGCTGGGCGTGCGGGGAATTTCATCAACAATCTCGAAACGCACCGGCACTTTGTAACCGGCCAGACGCATCCGGCAGAATCTGTCCAATTCTGTTTCCACAGGAGGACTGGTTTGGTCCGCGGGGACGATCTGTGCCGCGGGCAACATGCCCCAGCGGTCGTGGGCGATGCCGTAAACTCGCGCCTCGGTCACACGCGGATGCGCTTGCAACACCGCCTCGATTTCCTCGGGAAAGCATTTGCTGCCTCCGACGTTGATGACCGATTTGCACCGACCACGAAGCTGGATACTGCCGTTTTCGGAACGCACGGCCAAGTCACCGGTATGAAGCCAGCCATCAGTCATCACCTCTTCCCTTGTCTGCCATGGGGACAGGTAGGCATCGAACAATCCCGGTCCGCGCAAGCACAACTCCCCGTCTTCCCCGCGCAAGTCGATCTCGAAATCATCCTCGCTCCCCACCGCCAAGGGATCGGTGATGGCGTGCACCGTGTTCAAGAGCGGCACCCCCGCCTCGATAATTCCCAGCCCTTGGCAAAGCGGAACACCGTAGCGACCGCGAAATTTCTCCGCAACCTCCGCCGTCAAGGCCGCCGCCGTGGAGACAGCCATACGCAACGAGGGCCAACCGCGCGCCGAATCCTCGGCCGCAAGCAAGCCCGCTTGGAATGGCGAGCCGTAAAATACAGTTGCGCCATGTTCGACCGCCGAGCCCAGCACGTCATGAGCCAGAGAACTCCGGGGCAAAATAACCGCCGCCCCTTCCCGCAAATACAACAGAATCGATGCGGCAAAATGATGCGCCATCGGCAACGTCCACAACACCCTGTCCGCTCCAGTTATCTGCAGACGGCGGTTCGTCGATTCCAAGCGGGCGCGGAGAGACTCATGGGAAAGCACGACACCCTTGCTCTGACCCGTGGTGCCGGAACTGAAACGGATAAAAGCCGGGTTGAGATCGCTAAACTTTGCCTCGGAAAATTCCGTCGCTGCCCGCTCAAGCTGGTAGCAGGTGACACCATCCACCAAAGTCTGGGCGGTTAGCGACAGTTCCGGCCAAGGCGCGCCACCCGCCAGTAAAATACCGTCAAGCGCCGTGGTTTGCCGCAGCGCCTCTCTTTCCGCCCGAGGCAATTCCGTGGCGATGGGCACGGCGCATGCACCGGCCTTCATGACAGCGAGCATGAGGACGGCATGTTCCACCCCTCCGGGACAAAAAACGCCGATCCGCGCCGTCTGAGAAGAATGCCGCGACACCAAGGCCGCAAGGTCGCGAGCCAACTCATCGACTTTTTCCCGCAACGCGCCGTAAGTGACAACCTGCGAATCGGAGATGAAAGCAGGATTCCTCCGGCGAGACTTCGCCAAATCAATAATTTCCGCGGCAATATTCACAGACGGCATTTCGGAGGGTTGTCAGACTGAACCGATCTGACCGGAGCATCAATCCACGACTAATCCGCACCGATCAGATCATTGCGCACGGATGCCAGCATCCTCGCCCGTTCGTGCTCGTTGACCGATCCCTCTCTCCAGCTCAGCGTGGCCGTCAAGCGACCATGACGCTCGCTGAAAAACAGCCCGGTGCCGGGCGGCTGCGAAACAGCCGGCACGTGCCATCCATCGAGAATTTTGCCGCCGCAGAAATCCACGACGCCGCCCAGAAATTCCCCTGTATGGGCATGATAAAATGAAGCCAGTTGACCGGACGCGGTTTTGCGAAGGAAACGGCGGTAAAGAAAGGGCGGCAATCGGCGCATCCAATCGATCATCACCACAAAAGCCTGATCACACTTTTCCCGTGTCATCGCGGCAAACTGCCGCTGCAAAGAGTCCACCGCGTCCGGAAAAATGAAAACCTCCGCCACCGGCAAAGCGAAGAACAACTGCGTGACGTGGTTCTGGAAAATCGGACCGCGTGAACCGCGCTTGCGGCCTTGCACCGATACGGCGCACTCCAGCGCTCCCCCGGACATCCCGCGGGCAAACAACACCGAGGCATGGGCACGCATAGCCACCGCGAGAAAATAGGGCAGGGCAAAGATGCCCCCGGTGAATTGATCCGCGCGCCGTTTCATGGCCGACGTCTCCCCCTTGCTGAAATGCATCACTTGAAAAAGTGCCGGCGCTATGGCCGGTGGAGCTCCCCCCAACGAAACCACACGGTTCTTCCGCAGCTCCCAGTAACGGTCGAGAAATGGCTGCACCTTGCGAACCTTCGCCGGGAGCGACGACTTGGGGCCGGCAAATGGCTCGGCCCAGGAATTTTTTTCCGCCCGCGCGGCAGGATTCGCCGCCAATCGCGCAATCTCGGCCAAGGCCAGTTCCAGTCCGCGGGCATCGAAAAGCAAGTGACACCAACTCATCATCACGACGGCCCCACCCGGGCGCGGCACCACATCAAAATGCATTCTTCCCTCCCACCGTCCCGTCAAACGCTCCACCGCCAACCGCTCCGGATCCACGTCGGTGGAGTGCTCCATCACAGGCACAACCGCCGGGAGGCCAGGGCGCCACTCCGGCACGGACCACGGCCAACGACGATGCAGGCGCCCCGCGAGAATCGGGTGATTAAGGGCAAAGATTTCCACGGCACGGCGTAGTTGCTCGACGGAAAATCCGGAACCGACCTCCACGAAGGTCACCCCGACATGACGGCCTTGTCCGGCCCTCTGCATCAGGTTTTCCAATGCGAGCAGGTAGCAGTCGCATCCACCCAGGGGCGCGCGCCAGTTATCGGGAAACAACCGCATCAAGCCGACGCATGGCAACGCCTTAGCAATGCCGCCAGATTCGCCGCGGTGGCGAAGTTTTGTTTGTTCACCTCCGCCTCGGGAATCCGCACCCCAAAACATTCCTCCGCGGCGATCATCAATTGCATGATGCCCATGGAATCCAGTCCGGCGGCAAAGAGATCCGTTGCCGGTGTCATGGTTTCTCCTGTCTCCAGAAACCTTTCACGGATCAGCACGAGCAATCGCGCCTCGAGATCATCGGGAAGTTGTGTGCCCATTACGCATTCATGCCCCGCACCGGACGGTCTGACAACCCATCTTCATTCCGAAAACCGACCGCGGGTCTATGACTGATGTGGGTAACTCACCCCATTGAGCACCTTCACGAACAGAGCTTTGCTGAATTCGTGCCGTAATCCGAAACCGGGTGAAGGCTCCGCGCGAAGTGTCCGGTGAACACCAGCACGGACACCAAATTCACCGAACAAGACAAAATCAATGAACATACTCAGCACTTGGAACCCGATCCGGGAAATGGAACACGCCGAAAACCGCCTCAGCCGATTGTTCGGGCGCTCGCTTATCCCCTTCACGGGAGATGAACCCTTCACCGCCTCCGAGTGGACCCCGCTCGTTGACGTGGCCGAAGACGACAAGGAATACACCATCAAGGCCGATCTGCCGGAGGTCCGCAAAGAGGACGTGCATGTGACCATCGAAGACGGTTCACTGCGCATCACCGGCGAACGCAAATTCGAGAAGGAGGAAAAAGGCCGCCGTTACCACCGCGTCGAACGCGCTTACGGCAAATTCGAGCGCTCTTTCGTGCTGCCCGAAGGTGCCAAGACGGACAAAATCAAAGCGGAATTCAAGGACGGCACCCTGCAGGTGCACCTGCCCAAAGTCCCGGAAATCCAGGCCAAAGCCCAAGAAGTTCCGGTCTCCTGAATCCGTTCGAAGCCGTGTGCGCTTCGCGTGGCGCACACGGCAGGCCCCCGCTGAGTTCAGTGCAAGGGCTTGGCCGGTTGCTGCTGGCTGAGGCAATGCACCGAACCGAGACCGATGATAATGTCGCGGCAATCAACCGGAACAATCTTGCGGCCCGGAAATAGAGAACCGAGCACGGCCGCCGCCTCGGCATCGCGCGGATCATCGAAGACCGGAAGAAGCACCCCTCCGTTCACGATCAAAAAATTAGCATAGCTGGCCGGCAGTCTTTGGCCCTCATGCTCCAGACGGCGCGACGGCATGGGGAGTGCGACCACCTCGAGCGGTTGGTCGTCTTCATCCCGTAATTTTTGCAGCGCGGTGAAATTCGCCCGCAGGACCGCGTGGTTCGGATCATCGGGGTTGTCTTCCATGACGGTGACCACGCGGGACTTGCCGACGAATCGCGTCAAATCGTCGATGTGGCCGTCGGTGTCATCGCCCTCGATGCCGTCCCCGAGCCAAAGGATGTTGCGCACACCGAGCCAGGTGTGCAGCACGGTCTCGATCTGTCCCGCCGACATCCCCGGATTGCGGTTCGGGTTGAGCAGGCAACTGCGCGTGGTGAGCAGTGATCCGCTGCCGTTAACCTCGATCGACCCCCCCTCCAAAACCATCGGATGGGAGAAACAGCGCAGCCCGAGCAACTTGGCCAGCATGGAAGGCACTTGACGGTCAAAGTTCGTCCCCTCGTATTTTCCGCCCCAGGCGTTGAAGTCAAAATCCGCCACCGCCACTTCCCGCGTGGCATCGTTGACGAGAAAGATCGGCCCGTGATCCCGGCACCACGGTTCATTGGTCGGCACGTGAAAATATTCGACGCTGTCATTCCGGCCCACATGCCTTCGCGCCTCGGCCTCTTCGGCCGCGTCGCGCACATTCACCCGCACCGGTTCGCAATTCGCAGCCGCACGAATGAGCGCCCCCATCGCCGGCGGAATACGTTCATAAGCCCCCGGGAAACTGATACCCTCGGGATGAGGCCACGAAAACCACACCGCCTCCTGCGACTCCCACTCCGCCGGCATTCGAAAACCCTCTGGCACTTGCATAACCGCTACTCTTTCGTTCCCGCGCAAAAAATCAAGCCGCGCTGGAAAACCAACGGCCACCCCCTTATGGTTGCCCGCCATGCCCAAGGTGTTTCTCAAAACCTACGGATGCCAGATGAACGAGCGCGACTCGGAGCAGGTCGCCCAAATGCTGGTGGCCCGCGGCTATGAAATAACCGCCGACGCGGAGGACGCCGATGTGGTTCTGCTCAACACCTGCAGCGTGCGCGACATGGCCGAGCAGAAAGCCCTGGGTAAAATGGGTATCCTCGGCCGCCTGCAAAAAAAGCGGCCGCACACCGTTTACGGTTTCCTCGGCTGCATGGCGCAAAGCCGTGGCGCCTCGCTCCTGCGGGAAGTGCCGCACCTCGACTTGGTTGTGGGCACGCAGAAGTTCCACAAAGTCGCCGACCACGTGGACGCGATCCTGCGAAGGAAAATGGCCCACGACCCTGCGATGGACGACCTGCGCTTTTCCATCGTCGACACCGAAGAGGAAACCGGATCCCAGGAGACGATCCGCGACCATGTGTCGGTGCCGGCCAGCGCTTTTGTCTCGATCATGCAAGGCTGCAACATGCGGTGCACGTTCTGCATCGTCCCGGACACACGGGGCAGCGAACGTAGCCGCCGCATCGGCAGCATCGTCGGCGAGGTGCGGGAACTGGTGGAGCGCGGCTGCAAGGAAGTCACGCTCTTGGGGCAAATCGTCAATCTTTACGGTCGCCATGAGTTTCCCAAGGTCGAAAGCAAGAGCCCGTTCGTGCAACTGCTCGAAGCCGTGCATGACGTCGAGGGTCTGGAGCGTTTGCGCTTCACTTCCCCGCATCCGATCGGTTTTCGCGAGGATCTGGTGAACTGTTTCGGCCGCTTGCCCAAGCTGGCGGAGCATGTCCACCTGCCGCTGCAATCGGGCTCCGATCGCATGCTCAAAGCCATGCACCGCGGCTACACGGCGGAAAAATTCCGCGCCCTGGTGCAGCGCCTGCGCGCCAACTGTCCCGATATCGCCATCACCACGGACATCATCGTCGGTTTTCCCGGCGAGACCGAAGAAGACTATGCCGCTACGCGCGCGCTCGTGGACGAGATCAGCTTCGATAATGCATTCGTCTTCCGCTACTCGCCGCGCAAGGACACCCCCGCCGCCACGATGAGCGACCAACTGGCAGAGGAAGTCAAAGAAGCACGCAACCAAGATCTGCTCTCGGTGGTCAACCGCCACGCCCAGCAGAAACTGCATGATATGGTCGGGCAAAGCGTCGAGGTGCTGTGCACCGGCCCGAGCCGACACAACGAACAACGTCTCACGGGCCGCACTCGCGGCAACAAGATTGTGGTATTTGAGGGGCCGGACGAACTCGCCGGACGCTTGATTGACGTCGAGATCCACGATGCTGCCGGCTTCACGCTTTACGCCGCCCTCCGGTCTAGCGTGCGTTCTTGAGGATCGTGAGCAACTCCCGTCCCACCGTCTGCCTTCTGGCGCAAACATTGGGTTATCCCGAGGGCGGCGGGCATTTTTGGTGCTACTACAACTGGGCTCTCGGCTTCCAATCCGCCGGCTTCCACGTGATCTGGCTGGAAACGGTCGGCGACAAATTGGCCGCCCCCGACGCTTTGCATCGCTCCACAGTCGCCCTGCGCCGACGACTCGCCACCGAGGCGGCGACGTTTCATATCGCGCTGGCGCGGGAGGACGGCGCGTCTCTTCCCGGCTTGGCCGAGATGGGCGCCCTCTCCCTGCCTGAAGCGGCCGCCCAAGCGGACCTTCTGGTGAACTTCCGCTACGGCTTTCCGCACGAAGCGGTCCGTTGTTTTCAGCGGTCAGTCCTAATGGATATCGACCCGGGACTCCTCGCCTATTGGATCGGTAAAAAATATTTCACTTTGGCTCCGCATGATGCCTACGCGACCATCGGCGGCAATATCGGCGCGCACAACCCGCTCATCGCGCCGACCGGCCTGCAATGGGAACGCATCCGGCCTGCCGTGCATTTGCCGTCATGGCCTGTGCAGCCGGTGGCCGGCGACGCCTCTTTCAGCGCGATCTCCCATTGGCATGCGAACGAATACGTGGAGGGGCCGGACGGCGAATATTATGCCAACACCAAGCGGGCGGCGTTCGAGCCTTACCGAGAACTGCCGCAAAAAACCACCGCCTCACTCGAGCTTTGCCTCTGCCTTTCACCGGAGGACGAGCCGGAAGCGAATATCTGGCGCGCATCCGGGTGGCGCGTCACTGACAGTCATGCCGTGACCTCGACCCCGGTCGACTACCGGCGCTACATCCAGCAAACCGCCGGCGAGTTCGGCGTGGCCAAGCCGGCCTACGTGAAAATGAACACCGGTTGGATCAGCGACCGCACCGTGTGTTACCTCGCCAGCGGACGCCCCTGCGTCGTGCAAGACACCGGACCTATCGATGTTCCGACCGGCGAGGGTTTGGTAAGGTTCGGCAATCTCTTGCAGGCTGCGGAAGCTCTTGATCGCACGGTTCAGGAATCGGAAACACACCGGGCAGCAGCCCGCAGATTGGCCGAAGAGTATTTTTCGGCCGAAATATTGGCGCAGCGGGTGGCGGCTTTGGTTTTATAAACCACCGCGCTGAAAACGCCCGCGCATCAAGACAATCTCAATCCTCCGCTTCGTCGGGCAAGTCGCTGTCGTCTTCCGGTTCAACCTCCATCGGCGCGAACTTGCGCTTGCGCTTGCTGGCCGGCAAGGGACTCATGACCATGTTGATGGTGCGTCCGACCAAGCGCGGCTCCATGTCCACATGGGCCATGGTATCGAGATCTACTTTGACCCGCTGCACCACAGCCATGCCGAGTTCCTGGTGAGCCATCTCTCGGCCGCGGAACTGCAGCTGGACTTTGACCTTGTTGCCCTTGTCGAGGAACTCCTCGGCATGCTTGATCTTGGTCATGTAGTCGTGCTGGTCGATGTTGACGCGGAATTTGACCTCTTTGAGCTTGGAAGAGTGCGATTTTTTGTCCTTCTCCTGCTTGGCCAGCTCGTAGCGGTATTTACCGAAGTTGACGATGCGGCAAACCGGCGGTTCGGCGTTGGGAGCAACTTCGACGAGGTCGAGTCCCATCTCTTCCGCCCGGCGGAGGGCATCCTGCAGTTTGAGGACGCCGAGCTGTTCGTTGGTCGCCCCGTTGATGACGCGCACCTCGCGGGCGCGGATGCGGTGATTGACCCGGATGGGGGGCGGTTGTGGAGTGCGGTTAAAAGCCAAGCTGATGTGGATAATATGGTCCCGTGAGCGTGCGGGACACTATGAGTTGCTAAAGGACTCGTTCACTGATTTCTGTTTTGATGCGCTCAACAAATTCATTCAAGGGCTGGGCACCTTCGTCTCCGGCTTTCCGGCTTCTGACCGAAACTTGCCGCGACTCGGCTTCCTTGCCGCCGACCACCAGCATGTAAGGCACCTTCTCCACCTGCGCAAGGCGAATCTTGGCACCGAGTTTGTCCTGCGAGCCGTCCACTTGGGCGCGCACCCCGGCCGCGCGCAGCGCGGCGACGACTTCCCCGGCGTAGGTCGCGACTTTGTCCGATACGGGAAGCACCCTCGCTTGCTCCGGCGAAAGCCACACGGGAAACGCCCCGGCAAAATGCTCGATCAGCACGCCGACAAACCGCTCCATCGAGCCGAACGGCGCGCGGTGGATCATGACCGGACGATGCGGCTTGTTGTCCGCCCCGGCATAATGCAAATCGAAACGCTCCGGCAGCTGGAAATCCACCTGCACGGTGCCGAGTTGCCATTCGCGTCCGATCACATCACGCACGACAAAATCGATCTTCGGACCGTAAAACGCCGCCTCCCCCGGCTCCTCGGTGTAAGGCACACCCAGCGTCTTGGCCGCCTCGCGGCAGGCATTCTCTGCGCGGTCCCAATCTTCGGCGCGGCCGACATATTTGTCCGAGCCCGGCTCGCGCAGACCAAGGCGCACGCGGTAATCGGCCATGTTGAAAACGCCGAACACTTTTTTCACCAAATCGAGACATCCTTGGATTTCCGCCGACATTTGCTCCTCGGTGACGAACAAGTGGGCATCATCCTGCGTGAAGCCGCGCACGCGCGTCATGCCATTGAGCTCACCCGACTGCTCCCATCGGTAAACGGTCCCGAACTCGGCCAAACGCACCGGCAAATCACGATAGCTGCGGGGCTGGGATGCGAAGATTTTGATGTGCATCGGGCAATTCATCGGCTTGAGCAGGTAGCCTTCGATTTCGCCTTTCTCCAAGCGGCTGGCCAGATCGGCACAAGAGCAGCCTTCCTCGGCCAAGCGGTGCAGCGTCTCCCGCTCGACCAGCGGCGGGTATTGCGAGTCCGAGTAATAAGGATAGTGCCCGGACGTGCGGTAGAGCTCCAAGCGCCCGATGTGCGGCGTGAAGACTTGATCGTAGCCCTGACGACGCAACTCCTCGCCGATGAAGTTCTGCAACTCCTGACGGATAACCGCGCCTTTGGGTGTCCAAAGGATCAATCCTGCGCCGACCGCCTCATCGACGTGGAAAAGTTGCAATTCTTTGCCCAACTTCCGGTGGTCGCGCTTGCGCGCCTCCTCCTGCATCACCCGCCAGTTATCCAGTTCTGCCGGCGTGGCAAAAGCGATACCGTAAATGCGCTGCAACTGGGGATTGTTCTCGTCGCCTTTGTAGTAGGCGCTAGCCACGGCCGTGAGCGCGAAAGCGCCGATTTTACCGGTCGAAGCCACGTGCGGACCAGCACACAAATCGGTGAAGGCGCCGTTGCGGTAGAGCGTGATCTCCTCACCCTCCGGAATGCCCTCGAGGATATCGAGTTTGAAGCGACTCGGCACGCCGCGTTCGCCCAAAGCTGCCAGCTTCCCCGCATGTCCCAACTCCATCGCCTCGGCACGCGTCACCACGCGGCGCTCGAATGTCTGGTCCTCGGCGATCACTTTGGCCATCTCGGCCTCGATCTTGGAAAAATCCTCGGGCGTGATGCGATGCGGCAGATCCACATCGTAGTAAAATCCCTGCTCGACCGGCGGACCGGCCGCAAATTGAGCCTCGGGCCAGATCCGCAAGATCGCCTCGGCCAGCACGTGTGCGCTCGAATGGCGCAAGGTTTCCAACTCCGTCATTTCTTTACCTCCACGCTCTCCTCGGGCAGCAACACCGGAATCCCATTCACGCAGCGATAGGCCCATCGACCATCCTCGGTCACCAGATGCTCGTTGTCCCGGCGCAAACGCTGACCGGTGCGCGGACAACGCAACACTTCCAACAAAATCTCCATGTCAGTAACTGAATCCATTTTTGCGGACGCGGATCATCGGGTCACCGGCCTCGCGGTGCAAGCAGCCTTCCATCACCTCCGCCACAAAAACGATGTGATCGCCCGCATCGACAGAACCGTGGGGGCGACACGCCAACCAAGCCAGCGCCTCGGCCAACTGCGGCAACCCGTGGCCGTTTTCCACAAGTGTGAACGCCGCAAACGGATCCTCTTCGCGGCCGGAAGCGAACGCTGCGAGCAACTTTTTGTCCTCGACCCCGAGGATATTCACCGCGAACAGCCCCCCACCCTCCAGCACCCCGCGCATCACCCGATCTTTGCCCAGAGCAAGCGAGATCATCGGGGGTTCGAACCCAGCCTGCTCGATAAAGCTGCACAACATGCCGAGGCGGCGCCCCTCATGCATCGCGCCCACCGCATACAACCCGCTCGGGATACGCCCCAGCGCCGCTTTCAGTCCTTCTTCCCCGGCCATGATCGAATGCATTGGCATGTTCTAATACGCGGGGACGGCCGCATCAATCTCTGCCGACCACGCCGCAATACCGCCGCGGACATTGGACACACCGGGAAATCCTTGGCCGGACAAAAACTTCGCCGCCGCCGCACTTCGCACTCCTCCATGGCACATCACATAAATCGGCGCCTCGCGCGGAATCTCGGTGTGCCGCGCCGGCACCTCACCCAACGGAATGTGCAAGCATGGCTCCAACCGCGCCACGTCCAATTCCCAAGCCTCCCGCACATCGAGCAGCACATGCTTTTCCCCGGCGCTGCGCGCCGCGGCCAATTCTTGAACGGTGATTTCCTGCATAATTTTTTGCGGCACTTCACACACCGGGGTTTCCTCGACCAGCGACGCAGTCCGCCGTCCTTCGACGCAACGCGCACAAGACGGATCGGAGCGCAGGGAGAACTCGCGGAACTTCATCCCCCGCGCCTCGATGTGCAGCAACCGCCCGATCAACGGATCGCCGATTCCCGTGATGAGTTTGATCGCCTCCAGCGCCTGCATCGTGCCGACCAACCCCGGCATGACGCCGAGGACCCCAGCTTCCGCGCAACTCGGGACTTCGCCCGGCGCCGGTGACTGCGGGTTCACACAGCGATAGCAGGGGCCGCCC
>JBILDG010000228.1:0-3518 GCA_044352715.1 Chthoniobacterales bacterium
CAAAACAGCAGAGCCTACGGTAATCGACCACAGACTCTTGCAGGGAAGGATCAGCACTCGGGGGCATGTAAATATGTTTCCCGAATTAAGATGAGATCGGCTCGGGGTGGATGGTTTTGCCGTTGTCCTGCGTGGTCAATTTCACATGGTAACGATGCCCATGGTGCGAAAAGGCAAAGGAGACAGACTTCCATTGCTTGGGCAGACGCGGTTCGAGCACTGGTTTGCCATTGTCGAGACGCAGACCGGCGAAGCCTTCCATCACATTGCGGGGCACCATACCGATAGCTGCCGCGTGTAATCCGGCGCGGGCGCTCTTCTGGCGGTCGGCTAGATCGGTGAGCATGTTGTTGCGAAACATTGTATAGGCATCGTCGTCCATACCCACCCTGGCAGCGACCTGCGCATGCGATGCCTCGGAGAGGGACGACCAGTGCAGTGTGCGAGGCTCGAAATACCGGTAGTTTTTTTCCACCTGCTCGTTCGTCAGGAAGCCGGGCTTCACCATCGGGAGCATGAGCACATCGGCTTGCTTGGAGAGTTTGTAGTCGAGAAAGCGGTTGGGAATCGCATCGCCACGCTTAAAATCTTTGAGACCAAAAAAGCCCTCGCATGGTTCTAGGAGTCCGTCCTCATTCGGGCGGGAGATAATCAAGCCGTTAGCGATCTCCAGCCAATTGGCACGTTCCGGCGCATCGGGATTCCACTGCGCCGCCCAGCGCAGGTTATCCTGTGCCAGCAGGTTGGTATAAACATTGTTGTTAACGATTTCATGGCATTCGTTAGGGCCACAGACATCCAAAAGCTCGTAGCCACGGGCGGTTTTCGTCACACGGCTCTCCCAGAACCGGGCGGTCTCGGCGAGCACTTCAGCCCCCTCCTTGCGCATGAACGCCTCGTCGTTCGACCACGTGAAATAATCCATGATGCTCCAGGCGACATCAGCCACCACGTGCACTTGGGTGAGATTGAAGATAACCCATGCGCCCAGAGCCTCATCGCCATCGGGCAGTGCTTCCCACGGGTATCGCGCTCCCTTGTAGCCTTGCTCGATCGCTTTGGCCTTGGCCGCAGGAATACCATGGTGGCGGAACAATCCGTGACGGCGTGCGATCTCCGGCTGCGTGCGGGAGAAATAGGGAATGATGAACACATCGGTATCCCAGAACGCGCAATCGCGATAGCCTTCGCCGCTGAGAAATTTTGCGCCAAACGACAGCAAGTGCGTGGGAGGCGTCGCGCAGCGGAGTTGAAAAATCGCGTAGCGGATCGAGAGTTGGTCATCCAACGGTCCATCGATCGCGATGTCCTGTTCCTTCCAAAAGTCCGCCCAGCTTTTCTCAGTGACGGAGAGCCAGTGGGCAAATCCCTCAGTAGCCGCGGCGGACACCACCTCGCCTGCACGCTTGGCCGGATCGTCAGCCAACCAGTAGGCGGACATGGAGGCGAATCGCTCAAAAACAACTGGCTTTCCTGCTTCCAAATTGACGCGGAACGTAATGCCTGCGCCGTTCTCATCAGCAAATACATCGCTCTCGCCCGGTCCCTTTGCTGTTAGCGCCAAGGCTGCCCGGTGTCCAGTCCCCTCACCCTCGCAGGACCATTGGACCAGATTGCCACCGACTACCGCACCTTCACGGGCACGACGCACTTCGTATTTGGTGTATCCGGCCACACGTGAGGCATCCGCCAAAAGTGTCAGCACGAGCAAGCCCGCCCGGTCACTACGGATTTCGAGCCGCTCAACAATCAGGTTTTGCTCGTCAGGCACCACAGTCCGCGTGCTGAACAACTCCAATTCGCCCTCGGGAATGACCACCTCGCAACGGCTATCGAGAACGCCGCGTTGCATATCCAGAGAGCGATGGGATGTCAAAGGACGCTGAACCCTGCGACCAGCAAAACGCATCCGCACGCCGAAGAGATTCGGCAAAACCACGAGCGTCGGTGTGATGTGGCGCATGCAGTCGCGATCGGTGGGAAAGTCGGTCGATCTTGCCGTCTCACCCGGAGCGGGGAAGTAGTAAATCTGCGGCGCCGCCTCGGCATAAACGCGCCCGTGCATCGTCCATCCACTGCCGGCGGGCTCGAGCGGACCGCATCCGTTCACCTCGATCAATCCGTTACCCAGAGTAAAACAAACCGATTTGGCATCAGTATCCATGGGCGGCATCGCCGATTCCTCTATCGTCCAAGGCGATCCTGTGGGAGTGAAGGTTTCAACGACGTTCGAAGCAGGTGCGTGCGACATTGAATCGAATATTGCAAACGATGGCATGCTGCAAAAGAATGAATTTTTTATGAGCAAGGTTTCCGCCGTTATTTTTGATCTTGATGGAGTGATTGTCTCGACCGATGCCCTGCATTACCGCGCTTGGAAGCGCATGGCGGATGAGGAAAGCATCCCCTTTGACGAGCATGACGGAGAGCATCTGCGCGGCGTCGGGCGCATGGAGGCTCTGGAGATGCTGCTCAAGAAATCCCCTCGTGCCTACTCACCGGAGGAAAAAGAAAAGTTGGCCACTCGCAAGAACAACTACTACCGGGACTCGTTGGGCTCTCTTTCCCCGGCGGATATCTTACCCGGCGTGACGGATTGCTTGAAGGCCTTGCGTGAACGCGGAATCAAAATGGCGATCGGTTCCTCAAGTAAAAACGCACGCCCGATCCTTGAGGCAATCGGTCTTCCAGACGCATTTAAAATTGTGGTCGATGGCACGCACATCAGCCGCTCCAAGCCCGACCCCGAGGTTTTCCTTTTGGCCGCGGAGCGCCTCGGCATCACCCCTGCAAAGTGCTTGGTCGTGGAAGATGCCGTGGCAGGAGTCGATGCCGGTCTCGCAGCAGGCATGCCGGTGCTCGCCGTGGGGTTTGCCACCGGACATCCAAAAGCCACGCTGAAAGCCGAGGACCTTTCCCACATCACGGTGGATCGGATGCTTGGGGTCTAGTTTCCTATCCTTTGCAATCGTATCGTCTCAGAGACGCGCTCTCAGCCACTGCATCATGTGGCAATTGATGTCCCATTGGGAGGCCACGGGCATTTGGGTGAATGGAAGAGTGGGAAGATAGGGTGGTGGGCCAAACTCCGGGGCAATGGTTAGGTATGGATCCCCATTGTGACGCTTTAAATCGGCTATCTTTTTCCACCAATGGAAATGGGCCTCCACAGCTGGTTGCCACTCGGGCGCACGGGGGTCTGAAACCTGCGGACCATGGGCATGCCCAACCCGGGCATGGATATGCTCCACAGCAGGGCAGACAGATTCGATCGTTTCACTCTGATCCTCACAGAGGGATTCGCAGACATTGCACCAATGCGACATGTCAAAAACGAGTTTTGTGCCGGGTCTGGCGCGCAGAAGTTCGGAGGTGCGCCATGGGGAGTGCAGGCAGCGTCCGCGATGGGTTTCGTGATAGATGGGAATGCCTGTATCGCGGGATACCTGATCTGCCACTTCAAAGACGCGCAGGTTTTTTTGAAGATCAAAACAATCACGGCCAGTGTGGCTGTTGAT
>JBILDG010000229.1:0-3517 GCA_044352715.1 Chthoniobacterales bacterium
CCGTCCCATTGCACCGCGGCCAAGCCGCGGCGGCGCGCGTCTTCGCAGGGAACAAGACCGGCCGCATCGAGCGCCGCCCGCGCCGACGCCGCGTTCCAACGTTGGTGTTCGCCGGGCAAGGCAACGGCGCCCTCGTTCCACGGTTGCTCGACGAAAAGAATCGGCGCACCGATCTCATTCGCACGGGCGGCAAGAACATTTCTTGCCTCCGCAGCTTGCGGAGCCGACACCACCGGCACGCCGGGTTTGATGATTCCCGCTTTTTCGGCGGCGATTTCGGCGAGGGTGTGGCCGAGCCATTGCTGATGATCCATGCCGATGGGCGTGATCACGGACACAAGGGGAGAAACGGCATTGGTCGCATCCAAGCGTCCGCCCATACCGGTTTCCCAAACGACAATTTCCGCCCCTTCGCGGGCAAACCACCATGCCGCCAGCACGGTGGCCAACTCGAAAAATGTCGGGGCATGTTCCCATCCAACCGAGGCCTCGCGCAGAAGCGTCAATCCCTCAGCTGTGGCATCCTCCGGAATCAAGTGTCCGTCGACCCGGATGCGCTCGCGAAAATCAACGAGGTGCGGCGAGGTGTAGAGCCCGGTGTGCAGGCCACCGGCGCGCAGCATCGCGTCGAGCATGGCGCAGGTGCTGCCTTTGCCGTTGGTCCCGGCGACATGGAGGAAGCGAAGCTTTCGCTGCGGATGACCCAGCGCCGCGAGGAGCCGATGCGTGTTATCCAACCCCAGCTTGATCCCGAAGGTCTGGCTACCGTAAAGCCAAGCCAGCGCGTCGCCGTAGTTCACTGGCCGCGATCGAGGAAATCGAGCAACTGCGCCAGCACGGGGCGCATCCGGTTGCGCGGCACGATCATATCCACCAAGCCGTGATCTTGGAGGAACTCGGCCGTCTGGAAACCTTTGGGCAATTCCTGATGCGTGGTCTCGCGAATGACGCGCGGTCCGGCAAACCCGATCATGCATTTGGGCTCGGCCATGATGATGTCGCCGAGCGAGGCATAGCTGGCCATGACGCCGGCTGTGGTGGGATTGGTCAGCACCGATATATAGGGCAACTTTGCCTCGGCGTGCCGTGCCAATGCCCCGCTGGTCTTGGCCATCTGCATGAGGCTGAGCATGCCCTCGTACATGCGGGCGCCACCGGAGGCGGAGATAACGATGACGGGCCACTTCTTCTCCGTGCTGCGTTCGATGATGCGGGTGATTTTTTCACCCACCACCGAACCCATGGTGGCGGCGATGAAGTTGAAATCCATCACGGCCAGACCGACGTCATGCCCGTCGATCTTGGCGTCACCAGTGAGGACGGCATCCTTGAGTCCGGTCTTTTTGCGGTAGGTCTCGAGGCGCTCTTGATAGGTGGCGACACCGCGGAATTTGAGCGAATCCACCGAGAGCATACCGGCGTCTCTCTCCTTGAACGTGTCGGGATCAACGAGGCTCTCGATACGCTCGTGGGCTCCCAAGGTCATATGGTGCTGGCACTTCGGGCAAACCTGCAAATTTTGCGCCAACTCGATGCGGTGGATCACTTCGCCACAGGAGGGGCATTTCGTCCACAGCCCCTCGGCGATGTTGCTTTTCGACTTTGAACGGATTTTCAGCGCGGGTTTTTGGAAAATTCCCATGCTTAGTTTCTATCCTCGCGCGACCGTGATGACAACCACGGCGGCAGCCCCGCCCTCGAGCAAACTTTGGGCGCAGGCGGCCGCAGTGGAACCGGTCGTGAGCACGTCATCCACCAACGCGAGGCGGCGCCCTTCGACGGCAAATCCGGGTTTCAAATCAAAGGCCCCCTGCAGGTTTGCAAATCTTTCCTCCCGGTGAAAGTGGGTCTGCGTGAGCGTGTAGCGGCGGCGACGCAAACCATCGATCACCGGCAGCCCGAGACGTCGCCCGGCCAGATGCCCGAGCACCTCGGCCTGATTGAACTCCCGCTCGCGACGCCGCGCCGGATGCAATGGCACCGGAATGATCGCATCCACCGGCTCAACTATGAGGCGTTGGTCGCGGAAACCCTCGGCCAGCATCCGCGCCAGCACATGACGGAGATGAAGCTGGCGGTTGTATTTGAATCGATGGATCAACTGTCGCACGACACCGCGGCTCCGGTAAGCGGCGGTGGCAAAATCAAATAACAACTCACGGTCGTCGCAGTTCATGCAACGGAAGACCGAGGTGACGGCCCCTCCGTAAGGTTGGCTGCAGACCGCGCAACGCGGGCCGTTCAATTTGATGCGCCCCCGACGGCACTCACGGCAAAGCCCGGCATACCGCCGGCCCACCGCACCGCCACAGGCTGCACAATGCGGCGGATAAAGCAGGTCCGTCGCCGCCTCAAGAACCTCCCGGGGCCACCGGACGAAAGACATAACGAAGATAAAGTTGGACCAATAAGCCGGTGAGAACCAACACACCGAGCGGTAGAATACCGGTGGGAACGGCACCGCTGACCAAACTCGGGCCGACCCACGGAAGATGTCCGGAGGGAGAGGCGGAAGCCGTTTGGAGGAACAGGTTCGAGGTTTGCTGGCTGAAAATCCATCCGGCGTGCAGACCAATGGGAAGCCAAAGCGAGCGGGTGCGCACGGCGGCGGCACCAAGAATCCATCCGGCTACAAACAGGCTCGCCGCGCCGAAAATCAGCAACCCACCTTCCGGCAAACCCTCGCTGAAACGCAAAGCCTCCGCCAACCCGCTCGACCACCCCACGGCCTCGGGTGCCATCGCGGTTTTGGACGGCTTGATGAAATGCACCACGACGAAAAATAAAGTGCTGACAAAAATCGCACCGGCCCGCGGCAACGACCACAAGCACAACCCCAGCACGACACCCCGGAAAACAACTTCCTCGATTCCCGACACCGCCGCAGCCGTGAGCAGGATGCGCACCAGTCCGGACCAAGCCGGTTCGGGTCGCAGATGGGCAAACCCGCCGGCCACGTAAAAGACCGCAAGCATTGCGACCAACCCCGAGGCCATGGCCACACCCGCCACGAGGTCGCTCCGCCAGGAGGGATTGGGTTGGAGATTGAGCTCCGCCGGGCGGCGCAGCCCGACCCAGCGCAACGTAGGCCAGAGCAGGACCAGCGCGCTTACCTGGATGCATCGCGACAGGACGCGATGAAATGGAAATCCGGCCAACCAAACCGAGAGGCCGGCCGCCTCCAGCCATTGGCCCAGCCAAAAAACCGGCGGCGCCACCAGCGCCCCAACCACGAAGACCGTGACAAGGTAGAGCAGAATCTTCAGATAAGCGGGCATGACAAAACTGGCGGTGATCTTCTTCGCCGTAATTCCGCGTAGGGCATCCCGAACTGATGCCGCGTGCAAGCTTTAACGCTGGCCCAAATAAAGAGCGCCGGGAAACCGCGGCAAGGACGAGCAGATTACCGTTGCTGCATTCCTGCCCTGGCGGGGTTCATCAGTCGGACCTCCGCGGCCCCCGACGCCGACCAAATCTTAACCCGCGATCAGGCGAACACAACCCCGCGGAAAACATG
>JBILDG010000230.1:0-3502 GCA_044352715.1 Chthoniobacterales bacterium
TGGATACCCGCTAACCTCCCCCGGCAGGGTCCGTTGACCCGGCGGGACGCCGCCCTCCAAATGAAACGCGCCTTCCTCGATAAACTCCTCTCCCGTCTCCGGCGTATCCAGCCGCAGGAAGTCGAAGCGTTCTTTGTCGAATTGGCTCGCGACAAGCGTTTCCTCGAAACAATTTTCAACGCCATCCGCGAAGGAGTGATCGTCACCGATGTCGCCGGCACGGTCATCTACCTGAACAATGCCGCCTGCATGCTCTTCGGACTCGATCCGGCCTCGGCCTTGGGTCGCCCGCTGGCCGAAAAAATCAGCGGACTACGGTGGAAAGAACTCGCCCAAGGACAGGATGTCGTCACGCGCGACATCGAGGTGTTCCACCCCGCCCACCGCGTGCTGAATTTCTACGTCGTGCCGCTCATGGGTGAGGACGATGACCAACCAGGCAACCGCCAGCACGTCGGCTACGCCCTGATCATGCGCGACTTCACCGAGCGCCACCGGGCCGCCCAGGAAAACCTCGAGAGCGAACGCATCGCCGCCCTGCAACTGCTCGCGGCCGGAGTCGCGCACGAAATCGGCAACCCCCTCAACTCGCTCACCATTCACCTCCAACTGCTGGAGCGGCGCCTACGCCAGTTAGCCGAAGACGAGCGCGAACCCCTGCTCCAACCACTGGCCATTGCCCGCGATGAAATCAAACGCCTCGACACCATCGTCACGCAATTCCTCAGCGCCATCCGGCCCGCGCCGCTCAACCGTACCCCGCAAGACCTCAATTCGATTGTCCGTGATACCGCCGAATTCCTCGACCCCGAACTCAAGTCGCGCAACATCCTGCTCGAACTCGAGCTTTCGCCCGGCCTCCCCGTGATCGAAGTCGATCAAGACCAACTCAAACAGGCGTTCTTCAACATCATCAAAAACGCCAGCGAGGCCATGAAGCAGGGCGGGTTGCTCAAAATCCGCACAAGCGCGGAGAGCGAGTGGGTCAACATCAGCTTCACCGACACGGGCGGCGGCATCTCTCGCGAGGCCATGGCCCGCGTCTTCGAACCATATTTCACCACCAAGAAAAGCGGTAGCGGACTGGGCCTCATGATCACGCAGCGGATCGTCCGCGCCCACGGTGGTGAAATCATGATCGAGAGCGACCCCGGCAAAGGACTCCGCTTGACCATCCGCTTGCCGCGTCACGACCGCCAAGTCCAAATGCTCCCCCCCAAACCCCTTCCTCTTCCGGCACCGCGGTAAAATGTAGAAGCGCCGTTTTCATCCCGTCCGTTACGGACGGCTGAGGCCGTCCCTCCCTAACGTCCAGAGACAAATCCCTCGACCAACCGCACCGGAACACCGCGTTCCGCCAAAAACTTTTTCACGTCCGCTACGGTGTAGTCGCCGAAGTGGAAGATGCTCGCCGCCAGCACCGCATCGGCACCGGCTTGCAACAGAACTTGAGCCATATGCTCGAGTTTGCCGGCGCCGCCGCTGGCAATCACAGGAATGCCCACGGCTTCGCTGACAGAGCGCACCAAATCCAAGTCATAACCCTCCTTGGTTCCGTCGGCATCCATGCTCGTGAGCAAGATCTCCCCCGCGCCCAATTTCTCCACCTCACGCGCCCATGCCACCGCCTCGAGAGTCGTGGCCTTGCGACCACCGTGAGTGTAAACCGTCCAACCTCCCTCCGCACGCCGCCGCGCGTCGATGGCCACCACGATACATTGTGAACCGAATCGATCAGCTCCCTTCCGCACCAACTCCGGACGTTCGATGGCCGACGTGTTGATGCTCACCTTGTCCGCCCCCGCATTAAGCATCACCCGCATGTCATCAACGGTGCGAATCCCCCCGCCCACGGTCAGCGGCATGAAACACTGCGACGCGGTGCGAGCAACGACATCGACCATCGTGGCGCGATTGTCGGCGGAGGCAGTGATATCAAGAAAAACCAATTCATCCGCACCCTGCGCATCGTAGGCTTTGGCGCATTCCACCGGATCGCCGGCATCGCGCAACTCGAGAAACTTGGTCCCTTTGACCACCCGGCCGTCCGTGACATCGAGACAGGGTATGATGCGTTTGGTGAGCATGGTGCCAAGAATGCCCGCAGCTCACCCCGTGCGCAATGAGGAGATATTTGTTTTCCTTGGTCATTTTGTTCCTTAGCTTTCGGCGATGCCTCGCGTCTTGCTTCCAGCTTTTGTGGTTCTCGCCGCGTTTTTTTTCACCGGCTGCGCATCCTCTCCGAAAGGCGTGGGACGCTTCACCACGGTGGTTGTCGATGCCGGACACGGTGGCATCGACCGCGGGGCCAAAGGTGTCGACAATCGTTCGGTTGAGAAAACCTACGCGCTTGATACGGCCAAACGCGTCGAGAAAGGCCTCAAAGCCCGCGGTTACCGGGTGATCATGACCCGAAAAAGCGACAACTTCGTCCCGCTGCCCACCCGCGCTGCCATGGCCAACCGCCAGCGCAACTCGATCTTTGTCAGCATCCATTACAACTGGGCCCGACGCTCGGCCGCTTATGGGACCGAAACGTTTTATTATTCACAAAAATCTTACCCGCTGGCCGCCAACATCCAGCGTGAGCTCGGGAAAATCTCATCAAGTCGCGGCGTGAAGAAAGCCCGCTTCCATGTCCTGCGCAACAACGCCAGGCCGGCCGTGCTGGTCGAGGGCGGATTTTTGTCCAATCCCGCCGAACTGCGACGCATCAAATCGTCGTCTTACCGGCAACGTCTCGCCGACGCCGTGGTGCGCGGCATCATCAATTCGGCGCGCTAGGGGCGCCCAACGTCCGCCGGGGAGAAGCGGGAATGTCGGGGATCGGACGCCCAAATATTTCCGGATGCTCGACGGGCTTACGACTCCTTTCGGGGGCGAGCTTTTGGAACAGACGCACATACGAGATACTGCACTGCAGGCGACGTTGCCGGGTATCGATCTTCGGATTCAATTGGATCACCGCTTGCGAAAACGGCGGCTGTTTTTTCCGGCGCAACACCGCGCGCCGGACATCCTCGACCGACTTTGCCGTGTCTTTGACTAATCGATCCATCTCCTCAAGATCGGAACGCGTGATGGGTGCCCAGAGTTCGCGCCACTGCGCGGGATTGATCCGAGCCGCGACGGATTGGACAAACTCCTTGTCGCCGCCCTTCTGCCGCCAAAATCCCACGATCAGCCAAAAAGGCTCGTCGATGTCGAATTGTCTCAAGGCATCCCCGAGCAACACCGGTTCACCGTATTGCGTGGCCTTAGGGTTGACCGGGATGCCCCCGTGGCGGGTGTTGGCAGCGGCCGGAATGTCCCACTTTTGCGTGGTCTGCTCCACCCGGTAACCATCGAAAAACGTATCCGCCACCCACTGCTCGAAGCTCAACCCATGCCTCTGAACCTCCGAGGCGCGAGCCGTCGAAGCCAGCAGCAACACGCAAATGATGATTTTAGCCGGCATAGAATGTGGCGACAGCTGGCCTGCCGCCGATTCTTTGTTTCATGC
>JBILDG010000231.1:0-3493 GCA_044352715.1 Chthoniobacterales bacterium
ACTGCCAATGATGAAGTAGTAGTAGTTACAAAAGGCCTGTTTATTTAACGCGAAGAATACTAAGTATACAAAGTTCACACTAACACACATTGCGGCAGCGCTTCTGGCGCTCTTGAGGAGAACGAAAACCAGACCAAGCAGCGCAAACATGAATGCAACCGAGGCAGAAAAAGGTGACACACCCGAGCTGCTCAGAAGGGCGGAAACAGTTAGCGCGTCGGGACGGAACGGTTGCCGGAATTGAAGCGCAACCACGGAATGCCAAAATCCATCAGGGTCAGCCAAAATCCATGGAACTACAAGCAACAGCCACGATGCGCACAACAGAATGAAAAATCTAAACCGATCAGAAGGATTGCTTGGCGTTAGCATCAAACCGATCGGAAGCACGAACAACAACGATTGCTTCATACTTAACAGCATTCCAAGTGCTGCGCCAAAAAGGCTGCGATAAACGATGTAAACCCAGACACAGATCGCTAATCCGGCCACCATGAAAGGCTCGGTCCAGGATTGCTCGATTGTAAAAAAGCCCCTTGGTGTAAACCAGTAAATGGATGCGAACGCTCTGCCAAAAGGCCCCGGACAAATCAGTGCAATCACGATGCCCGCCATAAGAACCGCCAAAAGATGAGCAAAACGCACGTCTCCTAACAGGTATCCCGGAACCGCAAAAATGGCAGTTACCGGGAAGTAGGGAAACCCGATATCCAAAACACCGGAGGACACGAGGGCCGGATCGTAAAACATTGTGTGCCCGTAGATATTTGGCACAGAAAGAGCATAGGGGCTATGAAAGTTGAATACTGCTCGCGCGGCCTGAGTATAAAACACGAATACGTCGATCTTCGGATCCGGCGAGGAGACGATAATCCAAACACCCAGACCTAGAAAAGCCGCAGCCAGGATTTTGAACGTCCATTTTCCCCAAAAAGGATGCCGGGATAGACATCCGGAAACCGCGAACGCGGCAATCGCCAGAAAACCATAATAAATTGTATAGCCGCTTTTAGATATAAGAGTGAGGTAGATACCTGGAGGCGCGGTGAAAAGCTGCACAAACTGCAGACACAAAACTGCTGCAATCGCGGCCAGTAGCCACCGCGTATTTCCCAACTCATTTGACTGCTTCGAGAAAACCACCCCCACAAAGGAAGCGCCAACCGCAAGACCAACGAGTCCCAGTGCCAACGGATGAAAATGTCCGTTGTTAATTTGAATAGCTTGGCCAATCAAAAAAGCGCATGTTAAACCGACCCAAGACAAAACAACCTTGTTTTCGGATGGTGCGTCCATCTGTTTGGGTATCACTCTGCCGTCTGGCTTTGTCCGCGCTGTGTCCATCATGAGCGTCAGCACGCCGCCAAGCGCAGCACGCGCCAGGCGGCCTCGAGGGAGATGGCGACGGACATTTTCGAGTCCCCTTCTCGGCGTTCGGTGAAAACGATCGGCACTTCTTTGAGAGTGTAGCCTTGCTTCCACGCAGTATGGTGCAGCTCGATTTGGAAGGCGTAGCCTTCGGCTTGCACCTTGTCCCAGTCGAGGTCGCGCAGGAGTTCCGCGCGGATGGCTTTAAAGCCACTCGTGGGATCGCTCATGGGCAACGCCGTCAGCGTGCGCACGTAGAACCCGCCGAAGGTGCTGATGAAGAGGCGGCTTTGCGGCCAGTTCAGAACCGAGATACCGCCGAGATAGCGGGAGCCAACGGCGATATGGGCTCCCCTCTCGAGAGCTTCGAGCAGTTTCGGCACATCGGCCGGATCGTGCGAAAGGTCGGCATCCATTTCGACGGCAGCTTGATAGCCGTGCTTCAGTGCCCACTGGAAGCCACGGCGGTAAGCGGTGCCGAGTCCGGCTTTGCCTTTGCCCTCGAGAAGAAAAACGCGCTTGTTGTATTCGGGGCGTGAACGAACGACGTCTGCCGTTCCGTCGGGCGAACCGTCGTCAACAACGAGGACATCCATTTTGCGCGGAAGGTTGAGCACAAGATCGAGAGCTTTGTTGATGGTTTCGCGTTCGTTGTAGGTCGGAATAACCACCACGGCCTTGCCGATCGGCGTCGCGGGAGCCGCAAATACTGGCGTTTTCTTGTCTGCGCCAGTCCACCAATCCCTACAGCGCCGCGGCACGACAGGCAGGGGCATAATGAGCAGCATTCCGAGCACCCCAGCCCACGAGAATCCCGAGATCCATACACACAAACCGTACCAACTTGGCGCCGAAAAGATGAGCTCGATTGGTCCCTTGGTGCGACCGAGGGGCACAGCCATCAGGCCACCGAACGCCTTATAGATGGGAATTTCAGCTCCATCGGAAAAAGCTCGCCAATCGGGGTGCCAAGCTTCGGTAATGACAAGCCAGCCCTCCCTCGATCCAAATGGGTCAAAGACCATTTTCGACGACACAATTCTAGCCAACGAAAAAGGAACGCGCTGGAATACAGCACCAGCTGAATTTGAGTAATTAGGAGATATTTTAATTCCACTCTGGCCCGAACCGGTGCCCGCAAGGAACGGAATCGTTCGCTCGTTCGGTTCGAGTTCGACCGGAACCGCATTGATCCGTCCAGCGGCATCGAGGAAAGCGGGTGCCAGCGCCTCGGTGCCTGGATCCATGGCGATGTATTCCCGAGCGATAAAGGCCGGCGCAAGCGAATCCTTGTTCTCCAGCACGCGAATGTATTCCGAATCGAAACCCGTCGGATAACCCTGCGCGAAAGCGTTTTGGATTTCCGGCGGCGTGAACGGATCCTTCTTGTCGAGCAACACATGCGAAATCCCCCCCACTCGCATGTAAGTTTGCATGGCCACGGGCGAAGAATTTGCCCCGGCAATCAAAGCCCGCGCACCGCGCATCTGGAAATGGCTCCAGATCGCTTCACTGTTGAGACCTCGTCCCGATTCCATCGGCGTGCGCAGATAAAAATACCGACCGGAGAGCGGATAAACACGCCCCTCAATCAGTGAGTTTGCTAGATATTTTTGTCCCTTACGAAAATCCTCAAAAGTTGCAACAGGAAGTCCGGGCTCGAAAAACTTGGCCAAATAAATCGAGGAATCGAGCAAGACAATGGCGCTCAACAAAACTCCAGCCCAGAACCGGTCGCGGCGCTCCACGGAGCTTGTAAACAGGTGATGCAGCGCGATCGCGGAGGCTACTGTAACGGTAAAGAAGCCAACCTCCCAGAATCCCCAGGGCGCACGAATGTCACGATAGAGAGGCAAATGCTCCAAAATCACAAACCCAGGGACGAATAAATAGACAAAGGCAAACAAAGCCGTCCACCAACCGCGGTGCGGAGTTGCCGGAAGTATGGCGTGTATCAAAAGTAGAGGCACCAACGTTGCCAACCACACCATCGCGGCAATCCAGTCGGGCGCTTGATTGGAGCTTTTCAAAAACTCTTGCAATCCGGTAAAAGCCGAAAACGGCCCTTGCGCCAACCATAGGGAAAACAGCCCTAATCCCAAAAATAAGCGGAACAGACCGCCCT
>JBILDG010000034.1:0-11566 GCA_044352715.1 Chthoniobacterales bacterium
TTGGCTTTTTTGCGCATGTGCCCGCAAGACTTCCCCAAGCCTCCTCTCCGGTCAATATGACATTATGACTCTGCCGCACCCCGGGCGGTAAATTTGACAAACCCGCCCGCCTTGCCGATAGTATCCGCCGTAGGGGGGCGTACATGGTTTCGACTCATGGTGCGAAGCGACGTCCGCATGCCGAGGATGATTCGTTGGCCTCGTAAAACATCGGATCAAAAAATAACAGCAGAGACCGAAGATCTCGCTCTCGCGGCTTAATCGCCCGCGACGGCTTCCAGTTGACGCCTGCTAGGCGGGAAGCCGACGACAGCAGGCAACCCGGTGTCGGGAGCGACCGCCGCCGCTGGGGATCTTCTCGTGGTGGCTAGGATGAGGGTAGCGCGCCGTCGAGCAGCCCGAGTCCGAATACTCACCGACGGCTAAGCATGTAGTGGGCGGCGTTCAACGCCATGAGGACACGGGTTCAATTCCCGTCGCCTCCACCCCTTTTTATTTTCCAAATCGCGGCATGAGTGGCGGACAACGCGGATTCGGGCGATGTCTCTCACCAAGCCACGGAGAACACGAAGAATTCCCGAGCTTTTGCCCGCGAGACCGCTTTTGTCACGAGACCTTCTTCCTCAGTTGCTTCGTCTCCCCACGGCGGCGCTTTGATTCCACCAAACGTCGCTTGGTCGCCCTTGAGCGCTTGGCCTGCCGCCGGCGATTTTTGGAAACTTCCGCTTGGCGCGACTGACGCTCGGCCGCCGCGGCTGCTTCCAGTTTAGCCGCCAGAAAACGGGTTGCTTCGGTCCGGTTGCGGGCTTGGGATCGCGAGCTGCTGACCCGCACGGAGATTCCCGTCGCGATGTGCCGTAATGTGACAGCGGTCGAGACCTTGTTGACGTGTTGGCCTCCGGGTCCGCCCGATCGGCAGAATACTTCCTCGACTTCATCAGGCCCCCAATGATGCATGCGCTTACCTTCTTGCCCGGCGGCCCGCAGGACAAGTCTGGCGACGCCACGCGACGGAGGTGGTTGAGGCAGTTTTGCGGGGAATTGCCTGATGGGGCCATCAACGGTGCCGTCTTCTTTCAAACCCGCGCCGTGCTTGGATCAGGCGTGCAGCGGCCCCGCGCAGCCGGCGAGGAATGCGATGGCAAGGATGAATGCTACTTTTTTCATAGTTTGACAGAAGGTGCGGTGTTTCGGCGGCGGAGCATAAGCACATACATGCCTTGGCGAAAAGGACTGGTTGATCAGGCCGCTGCTAGAATGGGTGAGGTTTGTCGCGTGGTGGGCGTAAGGCGTAGCCGAGGGCAATGTTCAGGTATCAAGGCGCGGGGGTGGGAGTTTTTACTTTGGCGCGTAGCGGGCGGCCGGCGAGTGGCACGCCTTGGGAGGAGAGTTTTTCGGAGATGGCGGCGGTGATCATGCGGGATGTGCGCCGGGCATCGGCGGCCAAGCCGGTGGCGGCGGCACTGGTGGCGAGACGTGGCAACGCGCCGATGGGACTGCTGAAGAGCGCGCCCGGTTCGGCATTCGATCCTCCCGTGGTTTCAAAGTGGGCGAGTGCCTGACGCCGCCCGCGGGGATCGATGCGATAGATATCCGCCACCGTTTCCAAGCGCGTAGCACCCAAACCGAATCCGATCAAGGAGCGGAGGGCTCGGCTTCCTTGGTTCAACCGCACAAAACGTCCTTCGATGATCCAGTGCCGCGGGTTGGTGACGCGTTCTGTCGCGCCGATGACTTTGGCCGGAACCACATGCTTGCCGAGTCTCTCGGCCAAGCGGGCCGCTGACTCTTGGCCGAACTGTCGCGCGAAGGCTTGCAGCTCCGGGCCCGTGCGATCGACTTTGGCTGTGCCCAGCTCGACGGCGAAAGGCCGCACGCAGATCAAATCGGGCACCGGCACGGGAGAGGCCTTCCATTCGCGCTGCACCAAGCTGACGGAGGCGCAGCCTGTGAGCATAAGAGAGATGCCGGCGACGGCGGTGCAACGGAGCAGGCGGTGGTGTCTGGAGCGGATGAGCTGCATACCGTTATTTGGCCAGTCGTCGGGATCTGTGGCAAGTGAGTGCATGGCTGATGCTGGCGGCGTGCCGAGGCCAAAGACCGACAGACCTTGGAAGGGGAGAAGTCAATTGACCGCAAGGCCGCGGGTGGCACCGGGGATGCGGAAGAGGATGCGGGAGGGGATGCGTTCGCCGGGCCACCAGACTTTCTGCTCCCAGCCGCCGGAGTCGCGGGTGCTGGCGCGGAGGACGATGGGTTTGAAGCTGCCGTAGTCGGAGGTCCAGTTGCCGCTGCGGGTGCTGCTGACAACCAGTTCGAGGGGTGTGGTGCCGACGTATTCGCCGTTGAGTTCCACGACCAAACCGGGAGGCCAGCTGCGGATGTCGATGGTCTTCACCGGCTCGGCCACACGCACTTCGGGCTCGGGTGCCGTGGCGCATCCGGCGAGCAGGAGGGCGAGCAGGAGGGCGGCAGAATTTTTCATGCAAGCCTACTCTGCAATGTGCCCGGTGGCGCGGGAACGGTTTTTCGTGTCATAAAGGCCTTACGCGTTGTCAGGGAAGAACTTTCTGGCCCCAGAGGACGATCTTGGGCAGGTTGCTGAGGTGCACGAGGTTTGTCCAAGTCACTTCATCGGGTTTCACCTAAGTGAGGAGATGGTATGAACGCGGTCGGATTTTTGGTGGATGGGTGGCTGTCGCTACCGACTTGGGCAATCCTCTTCTCGCTGGTGGCGCTGCTGGTGCTGTGTGCGGCGGCCTGTGGCGTGTTAATTTCCCGCATGAGCGGCCGTTTGGCCGGTGTGGGCCCGACTTCGCCGTCCGTGGTGATGGTGGTGGCGCTCATGTTCGCGTTGCTGGCGGGGTTTCTGGGCAGCGATATCTCGCAGCGCACGGTGCGCGCCCAGCATGCGGTGGCCAATGAAGCGCGGGCGTTGACGATGATTGAGGCGCTGTCGCAGGGCGGATCGAAGCGTTATGCAAATCTCCGGAGTCTGGGCGAACGCTATGCCCGGCTCGTGCTCGACGAGGAGTTTTTCCGGGACGCGGACAGCGGGGAAAGCGTTGCGGTGAAGAAGACGCTCCATGATTTGAAACGCGAGGCAGCCCGCGTCATGCTCGTTGATGCGCCGACGTCGGACCGAGCCTTGGACGCGGCCTTGTTGCTGGGTGAAGCCCGTGCGGAGCGGCTCATTGTGCGGCAAGAGACGTCGGACTACCAGTGGGTGACGGTGATCACGTTATGTCTGTTGTTGATCCTCGCGTTGGCCCTTGTCCATATCAACAACTTGCCAGGGTTCGTCGTCGGGTGCGTCGTTTACATCACAGCATCCGTGACCGTGATGGGCATGTTGGCCATCCGCGAAAATCCCTTCAGTCCACCGATCAGAATCTCCGCGGAGCCGATCGAGGAGGCGCTGGATGGTTTCAAGTGACCGTGGTGCCGGCGCGGGCACGGTTTTTCGTGTTATAAACGCGGGCCGTTCGTGCCCAGGCTTACGGTTGCGTGGTGCGCGAATTTACTTTGCCGTCAAATCCCAAACCCAGTCGCCGAGATAGTTCTCATCCGTTGGCCTCGATTTGGACGGATCTTTGCTGTCCATCACACCGCGTTTGCCGCCGTCGTCTTTGCTATCGAGGCCGACACTCCAAAGCGCATAAGTGCCGTCGGAGTTCTTGCGGTAGTTCATCGGCTTGCCTCTGATAATGTCCAGAGGCAGAGGCTTGCCGTTGGCAAGCTTCACTGCATCGAGCGAGTCGGGATAGGTTCCTTTTTCGATGCGATAACGCTCCAAGGCGCAGGCGATGACCGATTGATTCCGTATTACGTCGGCGTAAATCATCTTGCTGATGGCACCCTCAAGTGCCGGGATTGCGATCGCGGGGACAATGTAGGAGGGATGACTCCAGATATTTTCTCCCATTTTGCCGATTTGGATATTCGCCTCCTTCGCGCTCTCTCGCGCTGCCATGAAGCCGTGATACCTAAGAGGTTTGACAAAATAGTTGAATTCGGAATCCACAAGCACGGAGGCGCTGGAATCAAACCATCCCGAAGGCATCACATAGCAAAGCAGCTTTTCGAAAAAGCCTGGGAATTTGTTGACGGAATTTTCCGAGGCGCTGTTCAGTAGCGCAAACAGCCCGAAGGCCGCATTCCGGTTGCGTTTCATAAATTCGGCGGTCTGTCCACCGGCGGCCATTTCAGCGCGAAATGAACGCAAGGTGGAGCGTTGAAAGTCCAGGCCCGTTAGCGCTGTCTCCAGTCTGGCGAAGTCCTCTACAGTGCCGACGTGCGCATCGCACAATTCCCATGTGGTGTCGCAAAGTATCTGCGCGCTTAAAGCTCCCACGAAAGTTCCAATCAAAAAAGGGTCGTTCAGACACGCTTGACTGAACCGGGCAATAAGAAGCGCCTCCCGGTGCGCCTGTGCTGCTTCGCCTGCACGCGCTGCGGCAATGGAGCGCAGGCCGAGAAATCGCGAGGCGGTAAGTATGGAACTTAAATGGGGAAACTCTACGGAAAAAAGGTTCCCCGACCACTCGCGCGACTTCCACTCGGGCGTCCATTGTGCACCGGGGCGGCTGAGTCCGGCGGTGAGTTCGACCACGAGAGCGTCGTGTATGGAGAGCGCTTGCAGCACATCGTTGGCGGGGTTTCCGGAATCTGCAGACGCTGGCAACAAGCCATCATTGCGAAAGGCTTCGGCCCAGATTTTGAAATCGGTGAGTTCACCGTTTGCGAAGCCGAATTTCGGGCGGGGACTTTTTAGCTGAGGCAATTTGAGCGCTTCGAGTCGCTGGCGATTCTGTGCCGACTCATCATCGTTGTCTCCGGGGAACGCCAGATTTTTCAGCGGCGGAATCGCACAGAAGTTTTCCTCTTCCGGAATGGGGTCGTTCAGAATTGCGCGGAAGTCGAGCGTCTCGCCGTTGGCTTTGAGCATTGCCTGCGTCGCGCTCCATTCACGTGCTCCGCTCCAATTTGCGTAAGCATAAAACAGCACGCAGAGAGTGACGAGCGTCACGCCGGTCCAAGCCATACCGCGAATCCAGCGACGCTGCCAACAGCGTTTGAGAAAGTTTATCATAGTAGTAGCGGGTTGGTGGATTATTGGAGTTCGAGGTTGAGGCTCATTCGTTGATTGAAAGCAAGAAAGGCCGGTATGCCGGAAGATGCGAGTGTCGCTTTCGCGTGATCCGAATGCCCGGACTGAACGTCGGCAATGAGGCTCATTTCCGAAGTCGGGCTCGACGGCGAAGTGAAGTGCATCGCCAAAATCGCAATCCACGCAACGACCCATGTGCGCATGAGCCAGCGCGGCGGCAGTGCTCTCAGGAATGGAATACCAATGGCTTCTTGACGGGCACGCGCGAGGATGTCCGCCTTCCAGGCCGGTGTGGGATCAATGCGTTGAAGTGCGCAAGTCACAGCTTTCAGTTTGTTTTCGAATTCATCGTTGTTCATAGCAGATCCTTGTAGAGAGGGCGCAAAAGCGTCCTGAGTTTTTCGAGCGCGTAACGGTAGCGGCTCGCGGCGGTGTTCAGCGGGATGTTTTGGATTTCGGCGATTTCTTCAAATGTCAGGCCGTCCCATAGTTTGAGCTGTGCGATGGTGCGCTGCTCGGCGGGCAAGGTTTTCAGCGCCTCGGCGAGCGCGATGGCGAGACTTTGCGCATCCGGGTCAACCGCCCGTGTTTCACCGCCGTCTTTTTCTCTCAGCAGTTGCTCTCGGGAATCCCAGCGCACTTTGCGCCGACGCAACCAATCAATCGCCAAGTTGTGGGCCAACCGGAAGAGATAGGCCTGCTCGTTCTGCAAATCCACCTTTTCGCCCCGCGCAAGTCGGATAAAAATCTCTTGAAGCAGATCCTGCGCATCAGCCTCGGTCTTGGTGAATGTCACCAGATAATGAAACAACCCCGATGCGTAGGCATCGTAAAGGCGTTCGAGGTTCCGGTCATTCATCGTTGCAGGGCGGCAGGGGTGTGGTTCGATGATATGACGCAACGCTCCGATTTTTTGTCTAAACTTTTGTTGCCGCCAAAGCCTGTGCGGAACGACTTATTTTTCGGCAAGAGATGTCGGACTACCAGTGGGTGACCATTACGGGAATGTTGGTCACCCGCGAAAATCACTTCAGTCCACCGATCGAAGAGGTGATGGACACTTCTTAAGTGGTCGCTGAGGCGGCATGTGGCGTCGCGAGGCGCCTTGCACCGGAGCTGCTATTGCAGCATGCGGATGGTGAGGGGGTAGCGGTATTCTTCGCCGTTGCCGGTTTTGATGGCGGCGATGATGATGAAAACGAGCCAGAGTATGGCGATCGCGGGCAGGATGAGAAAGCCGACGAGGACGAAGCAGAGGACGCCGGCGATGGCGGCGTAGATGGTGAAGCTGATCTGGAAGTTGAGCACTTCCTTGCCGGTGCGGTCGAGCAGCGGGCTGGTGCTGCGTTTGACGAGCCAGAGGATGAGCGGGGCGACGATGTTGCCGAAGGGAAAGACGAAGCCCGCCAAGCCGAGAACGTGCATGACGACAGCGAGAGAGTTGTCGGCGGTGGGTGAACTCGTGGTGACGTGGACGGGTGGCGGCGTGTTTTCCATGGGGTCTGGATGAATTGCGGGTGGGTGAGTGTCAATGCGGAAAGAGTGTAGCGCAGCGGGTCGG
The DNA here is from genome assembly GCA_044352715.1 of Chthoniobacterales bacterium. Lineage (GTDB taxonomy): Bacteria > Verrucomicrobiota > Verrucomicrobiia > Chthoniobacterales > JACTMZ01 > JACTMZ01. Next base: position 6,672 of record JBILDG010000034.1, read on the forward strand.
AAGGCCCCGCCCGATCGAGGGGGATTGCGGCGCGCCGGGAACGTCGCACCCTACCCTGCGCTCAGGTCTCGTTCAGGAGGCCGGTGCCGGCGCAGAGGCGGGTGTAGAGGCCGCCGTGGGCGAGGAGTTCTTCGTGTTTGCCGCGTTCGACGATGCGGCCGCGGTCGAGGACGAGGATCTGGTCGGCGTGGCGAACGGTGGAGAGGCGGTGGGCGATGACGAAGCTGGTGCGTTTTTGGAGGAGGCGGTCGAGGGCTTCCTGGATGAGGCGTTCGGTGGTGTTGTCCACGCTGGCGGTGGCTTCGTCGAGGATGAGGACGGGGGGATCTTTGAGCAGGGCGCGGGCGATGGAGACGCGTTGTTTTTCGCCGACGCTGAGGCGCACACCACGTTCGCCAACTTCGGTGTGGAGTTGCTTGGGCAGGCGCGAGACGAAGTCGGCGGCATTCGCGGCGCGGAGGGCATCCCAGAGTTGGTCGTCGGTGGCGTCGGGTTTGCCGAAGCGGAGGTTGTCGGCGACGGTGCCGTTGAAGAGGAAGCTTTCCTGCGAGACGAGGCCGACGACGCGGCGGAGGTCGGATTTTTTGAAGGAGCGGATGTCGTATCCGTCGAGGGTGATGACGCCGTCTTGCCATTCGTAAAGGCGCATGAGGAGGGCGACGAGTGAGGATTTGCCGGCACCGGTGGGGCCGACAAGGGCGATGGTTTCGCCGGGGCGGGCGACGAGATCGATATCGTGAAGGACGCCATCGCCGTCGCCGTAGGCGAAGTGGATTTTTTCGAAACGGATCTCGCCATGGAGGGGCTCTGGAATGGGGGCATGACCGGCGTCGGGCTCGGGGGTGGCGTCGAGGATGTCGAAGACGCGGCGCCCGGCGGCGCGCCCGGCTTGGAAGATTTGGTTGAGCTGGTGGAGGCGGCCGACGGGTTCGTAGAGAAAGCGAACGAGGACGAGGAAGGCGACGAGGACGCCGAGGTCAAGGTGTCCGTTCAGCGCGGCCCAGCCTCCGTAACCGAGAACGACCAGGCTGCCGAGGGACGAAAGAAAATTCATGCCGGGGCTGTAAAAGGCCCAGGCCCGCATGACGACGAGGGTGGCTTGGCGGAGTTTTTCGCTCACGGTGTTGAAGCGGCGGTGCTCGCTTTGTTCGCGGGCGTAGCCTTTGATTTGACGGATGCCGTCGAGGTTGTCGTGGAGGAGGGCGTTGAGGTCGGAAGCGGCCTGGCGTTGCACCCGGTAGCGTTGCGAGGCGGTGAGGGTGTAGGCCAAGGCGCCGGCGGCGAGCAACGGGATGGGGGTCATGGCGCAGAGGGCCAAGGCGGGGCTCCACCAAAACATGAGACCGAGGACGATGGCGATCTGCAGGATGGCGACGGCGCCCTGCTCGACGCCGTCGATGAGGACGCGCTCGACGTTGGCGACATCCTCGACCACGCGGGTCATGATGTCGCCGGTGGCGCGTTGGTCGAACCAAGCGAGCGGCAGGGATTGCAGGCGGCTGTAAAGATCGCTGCGCAGGTCGAAAAGAACGCGCTGCTCGAAATTGTTGTTGAGGAGGATGCGCAGGGTGTTGAGCCCGTCTTGGGCCAGAAAGCCAAACGCGGCCAGGGCGATCATCGGCCAGAGGGAGTCGACGCGGCCGCCGCGCAGGACGTCGTCGATGATTCGCTGGGTGACGACGGGGAAGACAACGACCATGGCCGAGGAACCGAGGGCGCAAAGCAAGGTGGCGCCGGCCAGCCAAGGATAGCGACGAAGGTAAGCAAAGACGCGCGCGATGATGCGGGGTTTGGTGGTCATAAAAATCGAACCGCCAACTATGATCGAGCAAGCGATGGCGCGCGAGCCTGACGCGTCATGTGGCGAAAATTGACCAGACCACGGTGGCAAGCGGTGGCGGAAATTGGTCAGTAAAAGAAGGAATATCCGTCGCTTGGGCGAGTTGGCACGGCAGTTGCTTAAATGAAAATTACGGCTGCTTGTTTATCTGTGCGGTTTCCGGATGACCGGGAAGCACTGGAAGACAAAGCCGCAACCACAAAAAACAAAATTATGATGCTAATGACTAAATACAAATGGGGGTCCTTGCTCGCCGTGGCAGCAATGCTTGCGGTGCTTGTCATGCCTTTGCAGGCACAAGACGACCCGGTTCCCGCTGAAGCTGTTTCAATTGCCGTGTCCGAGACAACCGTGGCCGTGACTCCGCCCGCCGAGGCCGAGGCTGAGGAAGAGGCGGAGGAGGCTCCGACTCCGGTTGAGGTATTCTGGGCTGAGAAAAGCGCCGAGCATGCCATGTTCACGGTCAACAATCTCTGGATTTGTATCGCCGCAGCGCTCGTTTTCCTCATGCACCTCGGCTTTGCGTCGGTCGAAAGCGGCCTGACCCAAGCAAAGAACACAACGAACATTCTCTTCAAGAACGTGTTCATCGTGTGCATGGGAATGCTCACCTATGCGGCTTATGGTTTCAACGCGATGTATCCTGGCGACAATTGGACTCTCGGCAACTTCTTCGCCTTGGGTTCACCGATTGCCAACGGTTTCACCGAACCGGATGCGATCGTGGCCAGCCTGACCAGTGAATATGCTGCAGGGTACACTTACTGGGGCGACTTCATCTTCCAAGCGATGTTCGCTGCCACGGCTGCAACCATCATCTCCGGTGCGGTGGCCGAGCGCATCAAACTCGGGTCGTTCATGATCGCGGCGACCGTCATTGTCGCCTTCGCATACCCTATCAGCGGTTCCTGGCAGTGGGGCGGAGGTTTCCTCAGCGAAATGGGTTTTGTCGATTTCGCCGGTTCTTCGCTCGTGCACGCCTTCGGCGGCTACGCAGCCCTTGCGGCCGTGATCGTCCTCGGCCCGCGTCTCGGCAAATACCTGCCGGGGGGTAAAATCAAACCGATTCTCGGCCACAGCATGCCGCTGGCGACGATCGGTGTCTTCCTGCTTTTCCTCGGATGGTTCGGTTTCAACGGCGGCTCCGTTCTGAGCGCCGAGCCGGTGGCCGTCTCGTTGGTGTTCGTCACCACGGCGCTGGCCGGTGCGGCGGGTGGTCTGGCGGCGGCGTTCACTTCGTGGACGGTGCTCAAAAAGCCCGATCTCTCGATGGCTCTCAACGGAATGCTGGCCGGTTTGGTCGGCATCACAGCCGGGGCCGACAGCATTGCGCCGTGGCCGGCGGTTCTGGTCGGCGCGATCGCGGGCATCATCGTGGTGCTTTCGGTCCTGCTCCTCGACAAGTTGAAGATCGATGATCCGGTCGGCGCGATTTCCGTGCACGGCATCTGCGGCAACTGGGGCACCATCGCCGTGGGTATCTTCGGCAGCGGTGTGCTGGCGACGCAGGTGATCGGCACCATCGCCATCTCGCTCTTTGCGTTTGTCTTCGCGCTGATCACGTTCCTCGTGGTCAAGGGCATCTTCGGTCTGCGTGTTTCTGCCGAGGAAGAAGAAGAGGGTCTGGATATCGGCGAACACGGCCAAGAGTCTTATCCCGACTTCATCGCCAACAAATAACCCTGCGTAGCAAACACCAAACACACAGCCATGAAAAAAATCGAAGCAATCATCAAGCCCTTCAAGCTGGAGGAAGTGAAAGACGCGCTGGCCGACCTCGGTATCGAGGGAATGACGGTGAGCGAAGTGAAGGGCTTCGGTCGCCAAAAAGGCCACACCGAGATCTACCGCGGCAGCGAATACACCGTTGATTTTCTGCCGAAGATCAAAATCGAGGTGGTCCTCGGTGAAGACCTCGTCGAGAAAGCCACGCTGGCCATCGTCAAGGCGGCCAAGACCGGCAAGATCGGCGACGGCAAAGTCTTCATCTCGCCGGTGGAGGAAGCGATCCGCATCCGCACCGACGAGACCGGCGAAAAAGCCGTCTAAAAATTCCCGCAAGGGTTGATTGGGTTGACATAGCACAAGGCGGCGGAGGCTCCGGTCTCCGCCGCTTTCGTCTTTATCGCCGGGCGCCGCTGGTGCAGGCTGCGCCAATGCGAATGATTCTTGCCCTCGTTGTGGTGGCCGCGCTCACCGGTTGTGTCACGCTCACCAATCCCCAAATGGAGCAGCCGGGCTATCTGAAGGTGCTGGCGGCGAAGAAAATCGATGCGGGCACCTACGCGCGGATTACGCACGGCCGTGTGCTTGGTTACAACGATATCAAGGATCTCGCGCGCAAGGGTGTGCCGGGCAAGATGATCGTGCCGTATTTGCAGGCTACCAAGACGCCCTACGATTTCTCCACCAAACAGATCAACGGTTTGATCAACGTGGGGGCCGACGATGTGCTCGTGAATTATCTCGGCAAGGCCAAGGGCATTTACCTGCAGGATGAGGGAAACATTCCCCACAACCATCCCTACTTCACTGATCCTTACTACATGGGAGCGGCGCCGTTCGGCTTCGGCTATCCCGATGCCTGGGCGGGTGATTTTATCGGGTTGTATTGAGTCCCGCTCTCAGCGGAACCAGCGGAAGGGGACGGCGCCGTGCGCGAGCAGGCGATCGTTGAACTGACGCAGGCTTCCGCGGTGTGACGCGAAAAGTTTTTCCACCTCCTGCCGGCCGAGCAGGTAGCTCATCGGCACGGTGGGGGCGGCGGTATACCAATTCACGTCGGCGGCAGCGCGGGCGCGGGTGAAGCCGACGGCATCCATGAGGTGCCTGGTGGCGGCGGCGTGGGTCAGGTCGCCGGTGTGGAGGCCGATATCGACAATGATACGGTGGGCGCGCCAGAGGGCGTCGTGGAGCTGGATGAGGCGTGCGTGCGGGGAGCGATAGATTTTTTTCTCCACGCAAAGTTTTTCGCACCAGAGCGTCCAACCCTCGTAGAAAATGGCGTGGGAAAACATGCGGCGCAGATGGCTGGGGTGGCGGTTCTGCACGATAA